>NZ_CP100426.1:301042-602085 GCF_023151555.2 Photobacterium sp. CCB-ST2H9 | reverse complement strand
CAGGGCGCAGGTGAAAGCCAGTCTGTGCAGAATGACGGACCCGAGAAGCAAGCTTCGCAGGCACCTGTTCCTAAAGTTCGTATCACGACATTTGAGGCTGAACCAGTGTTTCGCAGCCTGACCCTTTATGGCAAAACTGAACCGAATCGTCAGGCCACTGTAAAAGCTGAAGTGGACGGACGAATCATTGAAGTGGTTGCGCAGCGCGGAAGTTATGTGGAAGCAGGTCAGGTTATTGCCAATCTGGCGAAAGATGACAGACCCGATCAGCTGAGACGGGCCAAAGCACTGCTGAAGCAGCGTCAGATAGAATTTGACGGGGCGAAACAACTTAACTCAAAGGGGTTTCAGGGCCGGGCAAGACTGGCTGAAGCTGAAGCTGCACTGGTTGATGCTCAGACAAATGTTGCGTCATTAACGCTGATGCTGGAAAAAACAACCATTCGCGCACCGCTCAGCGGCATCCTCAATGACCGGATGGTTGAAGTGGGTGACTACGTTCAGCCCGGTGATCCGGTGGGTATGATTGCGGATATAGACCCGCTGATCGTTCGCGCCGATGTCACAGAAAGTGATATCCAGCATATTCGCCTGAATCAGGAAGCGGAAGCCCGTTTGATTGGGAATGAACAGGCATCAGGCAAGGTCCGGTATATTTCGAAAGTCGCGAATGAAGAAACGAATACTTTCCGGATCGAAGTGTCTCTTGCCAATCCCGATCTTCACTTGCTGGCCGGGACCAGTGCTGAATTACAGGTTCCGCTGGAACAAACGGAAGCCATCAAAGTAACGCCAGCGGTATTGGCACTGGATGAAGTCGGTAACCTTGGAGTCAAAACAGTGGTTCAGGATCACGTTGTCTTTACGCCGGTTAAAGTTGTGAAAAGCGATGGTGATGGCACCTGGTTAGGTGGGTTCTCCGGTAAAGTGGATGTGATTACGGTAGGACAGGGTTTTGTCCGCGCGGGTGATCAAGTAGAAGCAATTAAAATGGAGAACTGAGGATGCTTGGGATTATTGATGCAGCATTGCATCGCACCCGCACCATTGTAATGGTTTTGCTGTTGCTTCTGATCAGCGGTTATATGAGTTATCACAGTATTCCGAAGGAAGCGGAACCGGATATTACGATACCTTTTATTTATGTTTCCATTTCTCACAGTGGTATTTCTCCGGAAGATGCCGAACGCTTGCTGTTAAGGCCTATGGAGCAGGAACTGCGTGGGATTGACGGCGTCAAGGAAATGACGTCGACAGCCAGCGAAGGTCATGCCTCAGTCCTGCTTGAGTTTGAAGCGGGGGGCGATACGAAAGAAGCGCTGGCTGATGTTCGTGAGAAAGTGAGTCTGGCGAAAGCCAAGCTGCCGGATGAGACCGATGAACCGACAGTAAACGAAGTGACGATGGCTTCGGAAAGTCCGGCGGTTACTGTCATGTTGTCCGGTACTGCCCCGGAAAGGGCCTTGATTACTATCGCGCGGGATTTGCAGGACAAGCTTGAAGGCATGCGGGAAGTGCTGGAAGTCGATATTGGCGGTGACCGGGAAGACATGATTGAAATTCTGGTCGACCCGCTGCTGATGGAAAGCTACAACCTGGATCAGGAAGATATCTACAATCTGATTTCCAGAAATAACCGTCTGGTTGCAGCCGGTACGCTGGACAGCGGTCAGGGCCGGTTTCCAATCAAGTTGCCGTCCGTTTTTGACAACATCAAAGATGTGATGGATATGCCGGTGAAAGTATCCGGCGACAAAGTCGTGACCTTTGGTGATGTGGCGACGGTGCGCCGGACTTTTCAGGATGCTCAGTCTTACGCACGGGTGAATGGCCAGCCGGCGGTATCGCTTGAGGTGAAGAAGCGCCCGGGTGAGAACATCATCGAAACGGTTGATAAAGTGAAAGCGCTGATTGAGAGTGAGCGTGAGTTCTGGCCATCTAACATTCAGGTCGACTATACCGGTGACCAGTCAGAGCATGTGAAAACGATGCTCAACGACCTGCAAAATAACGTCTTGTCTGCGATCTTGCTGGTGGTGATCGTCATTATCGCCATTCTTGGCGGACGAACTGCCATGCTGGTGGGCATTGCAATTCCCGGCTCATTTCTTACCGGGATTCTGGCGCTCTCTGTGCTGGGCTATACCGTCAATATGGTGGTGTTGTTCGCCCTGATCATGGCGGTGGGGATGTTGGTTGACGGCGCGATTGTGGTGACAGAATACGCCGATCGGGAAATGAGTGAAGGGACGCCCAGAAGCGAAGCTTATAAAAAGGCATCCAAGCGGATGGCATGGCCCATTATTGCTTCAACCGCAACGACGCTGGCAGCGTTTGGTCCGCTTTTGTTTTGGCCCGGCATTATGGGCGAGTTCATGAAGTTTTTGCCGCTGACCCTGATCATGACGCTGGTGGCTTCGCTGCTGATGGCTTTGATCTTTGTCCCGACACTGGGAGGTTTGTTTGGCCGACCGCGTCCGATTTCAGTGGAAAAACGTCAGCAACTGATTGAAGCCGAAGAAGGTGATATCGAACATTTGCCCGGGCTGACCGGTGCTTACGTACGCGTACTCAAAGCGGCAGTCAAACGCCCATGGAAAGTTCTGTTTGGTGCGCTGGCATTTTCTGCTGCGGTGATTGTGCTGTACGGAAAAGCGGGTAACGGCACTGAATTCTTCCCGGAAGTCGAGCCTGAAGGCTTTAATATCGTGGTGCGATCTCAGGGCGATTTATCTATCGAAGAAAAAGATGTTCTGATCAAAGAAGTCGAGTCCCGGATCCTGGATTTGCCTGAGATTGAAACGCTCTATGCCCGTACGGGCGGAGATGACAAAATCGGCATGCTCCGGGTGAATCTGATTGACTGGCAGGACCGTCGTCCGGCCGCTGAAACGGTCGAAGCTATTAAAGCACGGACTGCCGGTCTGGCCGGTCTGGAAATTGAAGTCAAGCAGGATGAATCCGGTCCGCCGACAGGGGATAAAGACGTGAACATTCAGCTCAGTTCCCGTTTCCCGGACTTGCTGAAAGAGACCGTAAGCAAGGTCAGGAAGGAACTTGAGTCCAATCCGGCATTCACCAATATTGATGATACGGGCCCGAAACCCGGTATTGAGTGGCAAATCAAAGTCGATCGCCGTGACGCCGCGCGATTCGGTGCTGATGCAACATTGGTGGGTAACAACGTCCAGTTTGTGACCACAGGTCTGACACTGGGCGAGTACCGTGCTGATGACGTGGATGATGAGATGGATATTCGGGTGCGTTTCCCTGAACAATACCGTCACATTACCCGGCTGGAAGAGCTGCGTCTGAAAACGGCACAGGGACAGGTGCCCCTGAGCAACTTCAGTACGCTGCAGGCTGCGAATAAGCTCGATACCATCAAGAAAGTCGACGGACGTCAGGCATTGTCGGTCACGGCAGATATGGCACCGGGTTATAACCTGAGTAAAGTGCTGCCAGAGGTGATGGCACGACTGCCGGAGTTGGGACTGGATCCAAGAGTGCAGATCACACTGCGGGGTGAGAATGAGGAACAGGAGAAAGCCTCTGCGTTTCTCAGCAAAGCATTCATGGTCGCGATGGCAGTTATGGCGATTATTCTGGTGACCCAGTTCAATTCCTTCTATCAGGCATTTTTGATCCTGTCGGCTGTACTGTTTTCGACTGTTGGCGTTCTGTTGGGCATGCTGGTGTTCAACCAGCCGTTTGGGATCGTCATGTCCGGGATCGGGATTATTTCGCTGGCCGGGATTGTGGTGAATAACAATATCGTTCTGATCGATACCTATAACGTCCTGCGCAATCAGGGAATGGAAGCGATTGAAGCGATTCTCCGGACTGGTGCTCAGCGTCTGCGTCCTGTGCTGATGACCACAGTGACCACGATTCTCGGCTTGATGCCGATGGTTATGATGGTCAACGTGGATCTGATTCAGCGTAAAGTGGAGTTCGGAGCGCCATCGACCCAGATGTGGGCACAGCTCGCGACTGCGGTTGCAGGTGGTCTGGCTTTCGCAACCGTTCTGACACTGGTGATTACCCCTTGCATGTTGGCACTGGGGATTCACCGGCAGCAGCGAAAAGCGGAGAAACACAGGAACCAAAATTCGCCACACCTGATTGACGAAGCGGAAAAGGATCAGACTGAATCTGAACTGAAAGCGCTGGAGCGTGTCAGCTGATCATCTGATTGAAGCTGCTTATATAAGGAAACCGCCACCTTTTCAGGTGGCGGTTTTTTCTTGGGCTGATTGAGTTGCTCGTGATCAGGCAATCGCAAAGAAAAACACGGCGGTTGCAACAATACCAATCAGTGCATAAGGAATTTGCGTCAGGGCGTGCTGCATGGCGGTACAGCCGCTGCCTTGCGCAGACAGGACAGTGGAGTCACTGAAGAAACATGAGTGACTACCAGCTGCAGAGGCCGACAACAGGGCACCAATCGTAATTGAGACTGGCACACCTAAATGTGCACCCAGCGGGAATACAATTGGCATTGCAACCGCAAACAATCCCCAGGAGGATGCAGTAGCGAAAACCAATGCTGCCATCACCAGGAAAATCACAGCCGGGAACATCTTGGCTGACAACCATGGCGCAACCGTTTCGATGACATACTGTGTCAGACCCAACTGGTCGTTGACGTTTTTCAGCATGAAACCGGCAATGACAGTCGCCAGTGGCAGCATCATGATTTTGATGCCATCGTAAACGGCTTCAAACATGGTGTTAGCCGGCATCAGACGCTGTACGCCGTACAGGCACATGGTGAAAATCATGGCAACGAAAACTCCTGCCAGCAGGTCGATATCGAAGTACCAGCTTGCCGCGACCAGCACGACCATCGGCAGGACAAAGTTCAGTACGCCAATGGTTGAATTCGGATGTGGTTTCACATCTGCGCCCAGTGCGATATCGACACCACCTTCAGGCTGAACCTGACCATTCTGCGCACGCTTTTCTGCCGCTTTCATGGCTCCGAGATCCGGAATCTTACCCAAGGCAACCAGCAAGACCACCAGCAGGGTTACCCAGCCGTACGCCATATACGGAATTGCCTCAATATAAGCAGTGATGCCTTTTCCTGAAGAAGCAACATTATTGTCTTCAAGCAGCGAGCTGAAGAAAATCGCCCAGGTTGAAATCGGCAGCAGGATACAAACCGGCGCTGCGGTGGAGTCAACCAGATAGGCCAGCTTCTCACGAGAGATCTGATAACTGTCGGTGATGCGCTTCATGGAAGAAGAGATCGCAATGGCATTGAGGTAATCATCAATGAAAACCAGAATACCCAGCACGAACGTCAGAATCATTGACTGTCGTTTGCTTTTGACTTTGGTCACCAGTGCTTCGCTGAAGCTCAGGATACTGCCGCCTTTTTCTAGAATGGTGATTAAGCCGCCCATGAGGCCACAGACCAGAATCAGCCAGGCAATGGTTTCATCCATCATGACATCCATGGACATGCTGACGACGTTGCCGACGATCTGCTGCGGATCAATCATGATCAGGCCGGCCAGTGCGCCACTGAACAGGGCTTCGACCGTTCGGTGCGTCAGTAACGCTACGGCCAGAACAAAAAGTGTCGGCAACAGGCTGTACCAGCCATAAGCGGTTCCGGCTTCATGGGTATTACCAATCATGGTGAAGGTTCCGATGATGCCGGCAATCGCCAGAATCGCCGACATGCTTTTTACACTCGGCTTTTGTGGCGCATCGATTGTGGGTGTTTTCACTGTCATACAAGAATTCCTTTCTTATCTTTCAGTTATGCTGAATGAAGCATCCAGTCAACTTCCAGTGGAGTGACGGTTTTTTCAAAGTCCGCCAGTTCACGTTGCTTGCATGCTAGATAAAGCGAGATAAAGGGTTGCGGTAGGTACATCGACATTAGCTCGCTTGATGCAAGCTTTATGAGTGCGTCCGGCATGCGCAGAGGTAACTCTACCGCATTGTCGGCCAGTTGTGGTGGGCATTGCTCAAAAGTAAAACGTTCGCTGGCAAGCAGGCCAGCCAGAATCACTGATGCCAGAACGTAAGGGTTGACATCTGCGCCAGCGATACGATGTTCAATGCGGCGGTTATTGCTGTCACTCATGGGAATCCTGAGTGCAACCCCGCGGTGGTTTTCCCCCCAGTTTGCATGGGTTGGGGTATACATTGAAGCGGAGAATCTTCGGTATGAGTTCACACTCGGACACAGCAGTGCCATCGAATCAGGCATCATCGCCAGCATGGCGGCCAGAGTCTGATAATAGAAGGGGCTGGCTTGTCCTTGCGGATCGGAGAACAGGTTATTGCCTTCCGGATCAATCACGCTCAGGTGCATGTGTTTACCGTTACCGGCTTCATCGGCAAAAGGTTTCGCCATGAAGGTCACATCAAAATCATGTGCCTGGGCGACCTGACGAATCAGGCGCTTGGCCAGAATCACCTGATCACAGGCATCGACGACATCCTGCTGATGATTGAAGTTGATTTCAAATTGTCCGGGAGCAGATTCAGACAGCGCACCGGAAGTGTTCAGGCCCTGCTGGACGGCGGCGTCATTCAGATCACTCAGAAATGAAGAATAATCATCAAGATTTTCAACATTATAAACGTCAGAACGGTGTTCTCTGTCGTGGTGGACCGGGTTCAGCGGTGGCTGAATCCCACCCAAAGCATCCCGCTGTTTATCCAGCAGATAAAACTCCAGCTCGATTGCAACAACCGGGTACTGGCCTTTCTGATGGAGCTGGTCCAGCAGGTTCATCAGGACATTCCTTATGGAGAGCTCTGTCGGCTTTGTGCCGGACTCATCCATCATGGTCAGCATCACCTGTGCGACTTCAGGATTAAATGTAGGTGTCAGCGTCCCCGGAACCGGATAACAGATATGATCGGGTTCACCCAGTGCTTCTCCTAATCCTGCTTCCTCGACGACGTTACCCTCAATACTCAGTGAAATTGTCGAGAGAGGGAGATAAACCCCTTTTTCAATCTTTTCAACTGCTTCAATCGGAATTCGCTTGCCTCGCGGGGTGGCATTGATGTCTGTAAACAGCAGATCAACAAATCTCACCTCAGGCCATTTTTGTTTAAAATTTTTAACTTCTTCTTTAAATCCGTTCATTCACGAAACACCTCGTGTGGATACATCCTGTAACTTATATTTAACAGATGATCGAGAAATGGCAATAATTGTGCGCAAATTGTTCAAAATATCGAACGTCGATCAAATTTTAGTAACATTCTTGTAAATTACGGGTTGCATTTCATTCGTGCTCTAAGCTAGGTTTGTTCAATAAATCGAACATGAGTTGCAGGAGAGACTGAAAATGAACTCAACACAAACTGGCCCGGTTATTGGCGTTGTCTGCTGTAAAAAATCACTGGAAGGCTATGGCATTCAAAGTGTGAATGAGTTCTATCTCAATGCAGTGAAGCTGTTCGGGGCAAATCCGGTGCTGTTTCCTGCCGGTTCTTCAGCAGCGGAAATCAGGCAGCTGATTTCACTGGTGGATGGTGTGTTGCTGACAGGCAGCCACTCCAATGTCGCGCCGGGCCGTTACGGCGCTGAGCATGATGAGCCCAAAAAAGATGAAGGCCGGGATGCGCTGTCGTTCTCACTGATTGACACCTGCATTCAGCAAGAAGTACCGATTCTGGGGATTTGTCGTGGTTTTCAGGAAATGAATGTGGCGCTTGGCGGCACACTGCATCCGAAAGTTCATGAAGTGGCAGGGTTTCAGGATCATCGGGAAAGCCCTCTGAATGACATGGCAATGAAGTATGCTCCGGCGCATCCGGTAAATATTTCTGACAATGGCACCTTCGCTGAGTGGCTGGCGCCGTTGGATAACATTCAGGTGAATTCTTTGCACGGGCAAGGGGTGCGGCAGTTAGCTCCCGGTCTGACCGTGGAGGCCGTTTCACCGGATGGATTGATTGAAGCCTTTAGTTTAAAGGCACACCCGTTCTTCATTGGTGTGCAGTGGCACCCAGAATGGCAAGCGACGGAAAACCATTTTTCACGAATTTTGTTTGATCAGTTTATGATATCGGCTTCACAGCGAAGGAGCCTTAAAGATGGAATCAGAACTCATTGGTAAAAAAATTGCACAGCTGAGAAAAGAACACAAATTATCGCAGCGTGAACTGGCAGAAAAAGCAGACATTACCCACAGCGCGATCTCATCCATCGAGAACAGCAAAGTGAGTCCGTCCGTCAGTTCACTGCACAAGATTGTGAAGGTGTTCGATATGTCCCTGTCAGAGTTTTTCACACAGGACCAGAAATTCGAAGAGCGTCCTGTCGTGATCAAACCGGATCAGCTGATTGAAATGGGGAATGAACAAGTCTCCATGAAGCTGGTTTGTGATGGTCGGAAAGATCGGCAAATGGGATTTCTGATTGAGGTCTATCAGCCTCATTCAAGCACCGGACTGATTAGCATCAAACACGAAGGTGAGGAAAGCGGTACCGTTTTGGAAGGTGAAATTGAACTGGCACTGGGTGACAAAACTTATGTTATCCGCGAAGGGGAAAGTTACCTGTTCGATACCAGCATTCCGCACAAGTTTACAAACAATACGGACAAACTTTGCCGGATCGTCAGCGCACATACACCGGCGAGTTTCTGACGTCCCAACCTGAAAGGAAGGCGTATGAACACTCAACAGCAATGGACAGCACTGAAAGAGCAGATAGAGATTGAATGCAGGGCATTCATTCATGGTGAATACCAGGATGCCCAAAGTCGCGACACCTTTGCGGTGATCAACCCGGCCACAGATGAACACCTTGCCGATGTTGCCCGTTGTGATGCAAAGGATGCCGCAGTTGCTGTTGAGATGGCAAAAAGCGCCTTCCAGCGTGGTGACTGGCAGTTCCAGAGTCCGGCTCAGCGAAAAGCGGTGTTACTGGCATTCGCTGACCTGATTGAACAGGACCGTGAGACCCTGGCGCTGCTGGAAACACTGGATACCGGTAAACCCATCAGTCACAGTTTCAGTACAGATATTCCGGGCGCGGCGTCTGCCATTCGCTGGTACGCCGAAGCCATCGATAAAACCTACGGTGAAGTGGCAACCACGGAAGTGAATGTCCACGCGTATATTACCCATCAGCCTATTGGTGTCGTTGCCGCCATTGTTCCCTGGAACTTTCCGCTCTGGCTGGCCTGCTGGAAGCTGGGTCCGGCGCTTGCAGCCGGAAACAGTGTAATTCTGAAACCGTCCGAAAAATCACCGCTCACGGCAATTCATCTTGGCAAACTGGCGAATCAGGCTGGGATCCCTGCCGGTGTGTTCCAGGTACTGCCGGGCTATGGCCATGAAGTTGGCGACGCTCTGGCTCGTCATGAGGATGTCGACTGCATCACTTTCACGGGCTCAACCCGCGTTGCACGTCAGCTGATGATCTGCTCCGGTGAGTCCAACATGAAGCGTGTCTGGGCTGAAGCCGGCGGGAAAAACGCCAATATCGTTTTTGCGGATTACAAGAATCTGGATAAAGCCGCAGCAGAAACCGCATCAGGCTGTTTTTACAACCAGGGCGAAGTCTGTGTCGCCGCAACCCGGTTGCTGGTTCATGAAAGCATCAAAGATGCGTTCGTCGAGAAAGTTATTGCCGCTTCCAAAGCATTCACACCCAAAGATCCGCTGGATCCGACTTCTGCCATGGGCGCGCTGATCGATCAGGAGCATAAAGCAAAAGTGCTCGGTTATGTCGCGACAGGGGAAGCCGCAGGTGCCCGTGTTTTATGCGGAGGCGATGTTGCCGGTCAGGGCGCATTTGTATCACCAGTAGTGCTGGGCGATGTCAGCAATGATATGGCGGTGGCCCGCGAAGAAATCTTTGGTCCGGTGCTTTGTGTGATTCCGTTCCGCACCGAAGCAGAGGCGATTGCGATAGCCAATGATTCACCGTACGGGCTGGGGGCTGCGCTCTGGACTTCAGATCTGGATCGTGCACACCGGGTGGCGCGTCAGCTTCAGGCAGGATCCGTCTGGATCAATAACTATAACGAAGGCGATATGACAGTGCCGTTTGGCGGCTTTAAACAAAGCGGCAACGGTCGGGATAAATCACTGCATGCGCTGGAGAAGTTCACCGAGGTGAAAACAACCTGGCTTCGTCTTGAGTCGTACTAAAAGGAGTTTACTGTGATTCAACATACTGGTTCTTATTACGCCTCAACGGCGAACTTTACACGCGAATTTCCAACGCTGACAGACAACATTGAATGTGACATCTGTATTGTCGGTGCGGGGTTCAGCGGACTCTCATCCGCGCTGCATCTGGCTCAGAAAGGCTTCAAAGTTGTTGTGCTGGAAAGTGCAAAAGTGGGCTTTGGTGCGACAGGCCGTAACGGCGGTCAGATCGTCAACAGTTACAGCCGTGATGTCGACGTGATTGAAAAACGTTATGACAAAAAAACGTCGGATGCGCTCTGCAACATGATTTTTGAAGGTGGCGATATCATTCGCGGCCTGATTCAAGACCACAACATTGACTGTGATTACAAGCAGGGCGGTCTGTTCACTGCGCTGAACACTAAACAGGTCGAAGGGCTGAAACACCACAAAGCCAACTGGGAACGCTACGGAAACAAAGACCTGAGAATGCTCGACAAAACCGAGCTGCAAACCATGATCGGTACAGACGTCTATGAAGGTGGTCTGCTGGACATGCGGGGCGGTCATATTCACCCGTTGAAACTGGCGCTGGGCGAAGCCGAAGTGATACTGGGACTCGGCGGTCAGATTTTTGAACAGTCTGCTGTGACGCGTATTGAAAAAGGTGCAAAACCTGTCGCGCATACAGCTCTGGGTTCAGTCAAAGCACAATATCTGGTTTTGGCGGGCAACGCTTATCTGGGCGGACTGGCACCCAATATCAGCAATAAAGCGATTCCTTGCGGCACTCAGGTGGTGACCACAGAACAACTGACTGATGCACTGTGTGACGAACTCTTGCCGCAGCGTTACTGCGTGGAAGACTGCAATTACCTGCTGGATTATTTCCGCATCACTGCGGACAACCGCATGCTCTTTGGTGGCGGTGTGGTTTACGGGGCCCGTGATCCTGAAAACGTGGAAAAACTGATCCGTCCGAAGATGGAAAAAGTCTTCCCGCAACTGAAAGGCGTCAAACTGGACTTTGCCTGGACCGGTAACTTCCTGCTGACCTATTCCCGGATGCCTCAGTTCGGCAGCTTTGCCGACAATATTTATTACCTGCAAGGATACAGCGGCCATGGCGTGACTTGTACGCATCTCGCCGGCAAATTGCTGGCAGAAGCGCTGACCGGACATGCTGAGCGTTTTGATGCATTCGCGTCTCTGCGTCATTACGCCTTCCCGGGCGGGCGTCATTTCCAGGTGCCGTTTACGGCGCTTGGGGCCGCTTACTATAACTTACGCGACAAGCTCGCCATCTAAGGAACGGAAAAGGAAGAGAACCATGTCTAAGACAGTGACTTTTGCTTCAGTGCAGCTTGCGATGTCATGGGATATCGACAATAACCTGAAAAAAATTGGCGACGCAGTCAGAGAAGCGGCTGCAAAGGGTGCCAACGTCGTTGTACTGCAAGAGCTTTTTGCCGCCCCTTACTTCTGTAAAGAGCAGGTTGCCCGGTATTTTGATCTGGCGGAAGAAACCGACAGCAGTCCGTTAATCAATCACATGAGCCAGCTGGCCCGCGAATACAATGTGGTGATCCCTGTCAGTTACTTTGAGAAATCCGGCAACAGCTTTTTTAATTCTCTGGTGATGATCGATGCCGACGGTACGGTCCTGGAAAACTACCGTAAATCCCATATTCCAGATGGTCCGGGTTACAGCGAGAAATTCTATTTCAGCCCCGGCGATACCGGCTTCAAAGTGTGGGAGACCCGTTTTGGTAAGTTTGGTGTCGGGATCTGCTGGGATCAGTGGTTTCCTGAGCTGGCGCGTTGTCTTGCTTTAGCGGGGGCAGAAGCAATTTTCTATCCGACGGCGATTGGTTCTGAGCCGCAGGATCCGACGCTGGATTCCCGTGATCACTGGCAGCGCACCATGCAGGGCCATTCCGCAGCAAACCTTGTCCCTGTGATTGCTGCGAACAGAACCGGTGTTGAAACCGATGACGGGATTGAAACCACTTTCTATGGTTCGTCATTCATTACCGATCACACCGGGAAGAAACTGGCAGAAGCGGGCCGGGATGAAGAAACCATCATCTACGCGACGATCGACCTCGAAGCGACCGCAAAAGCCCGTTACAGCTGGGGATTGTTCCGAGACCGTCGTCCGGATCTGTATGGTCGGATCAACTCACTGACCGGTAAACACTGATCAGTAAAAATGTACACAGAAATGGACAGGAAGTTTGCCATGGAATTACGGGGCACCCCTTCACAAGATGGTTTTTATTTTCCTGCGGAGTTTGCGCCGCAGGAACAGGTTTGGCTGGCATGGCCGGAACGGCCTGACAACTGGCGTGATCATGCGAAGCCAGCGCAGCATGCTTTTGTTCAGGTTGCGACGGCCATCAGCCAACATACGAAAGTATGTGTCGCCGTCAGCACCAACCAGTATCTGAATGCAACCTTGTTGCTGCCAGAAGCAGTCGAGGTGGTTGAAATGCCCTTGAACGACGCCTGGATGCGGGATATCGGTCCGACCGTGGTGATCAATGCTCAGGGTGAGCGCCGGGGGATCAGCTGGCAGTTCAACGCCTGGGGTGGTGAGGTTGATGGTCTGTATGTCCCCTGGGACGATGACGATGCTGTCGCAGTACGTATTTGCGATCATCTCAATATGGATTACTACCGGGCGCCTTTCGTCTTGGAAGGCGGGGCAATTCATACCGATGGGGAAGGTACCCTGTATACCACGGAAGAGTGCCTGTTATCGGCGGGTCGAAATCCGCATCTGTCCAAAGCCGGGATTGAAGCCTGTCTGGCCGATTATTTGTCGATCAGTCAGGTGATCTGGCTGCCTGACGGATTGTTTAATGATGAGACCAACGGCCATATCGATAATCTGTTACACGTGATTGCGCCGGGTGAAGTGGTTCTGAGCTGGTGCGATGATCCGAACGATCCGCAGTATGACATTTCGCGTCGTGCGCTGGCTGTACTGGAAAACAGTACGGATGCCAAAGGCCGTCCGATTCGGGTGCACCGGCTGCCGATTCCGGGGCCGCTTTATCTGAGTGAAACAGAAGCCGCGGGGATTGCACCATCTGACGGGATGAAACGCGAAGCCGGAGAACGGTTAGGGGGCTCCTATGCCAACTTTCTGATGTGTAATCAAAAAGTGTTCCTGCCGCTGCTTGATTCAGCCCGCGACCAGCAGGCCATTGATATCCTGCAGGCGGCATTGCCGGATTACGAGATTATTGGTGTTCCGACCCGTGAAGTTTTACTGGGCGGCGGCAATATTCACTGCATTACGCAGCAAATACCGACGGTCAACAATATTTAACGCACTTGCCAGCCCATCACGCTGACAAACCCGATAGAAAGAAAAGGTTTTACTATGCAGCAAATTCAAAATCGTAATTTGCTCGCCTTCCTGTGCGAGCCGTTTGACACTTCGCTGGCTGTGACGAACCCGGCGACCGGGGAAGTGCTGTGCCATATTCCGACTCAGAATGAAGCGGAGATTGTTTCTGCAATCGAGCGGGCGCATGTTGCTCAGAAAGCCTGGGCAAAAACCAGTGCCAAGGCACGCTCGGCGATTCTTCGCCGCTGGTTTGAACTGGTGATGGAAAATCAGGCCGACCTGGGTCGTCTGATGACTCTGGAACAGGGCAAGCCGCTGGCAGAAGCCAAAGGTGAAGTCGCTTACGGCGCCAGTTTTATTGAATGGTTTGCTGAAGAAGCCAAACGAACGTATGGCGACAGCATTCCGGGGCCAACGGCCGATAAGCGTATCGTGACGGTGAAACAGCCGATTGGAGTGGCATGTGCCATTACGCCATGGAACTTCCCGATTGCCATGCTTACCCGCAAAGCAGCCCCGGCTCTTGCCGCCGGATGCAGCTTTATCTGTAAGCCTGCAAACCAGACGCCGTTGTCTGCTTATGCTGTGGCAGAGCTGGGTTATCAGGCGGGGATACCGCGAGACTTACTGCAACTGGTGGTGAATGCCTCTTCCAGCCTGGTGGGCCAAGTGTTTACCGACAGTCCGCTGATCCGCAAGTTGTCTTTCACCGGTTCGACCCGTGTGGGCAGTTTGCTGATGAAGCAATGCGCCGACAGCATTAAACGGACGTCGATGGAACTGGGCGGTAATGCACCCTTCATCGTGTTTGACGATGCAGATATTGATCTGGCAGTTACCGGCGCGATGGCGTCGAAGTTCCGCAATGCCGGTCAGACGTGTGTCTGCGCCAACCGTTTCTATGTACACGACCGCGTGTACGATGCTTTTGTCGCGAAGTTCAAAGCTGCGGTAGAAACCCTGAAAGTCGGAAACGGACTGGATGAAGGCGTGACGATCGGGCCTGTCATTGATACGTCGGCCAAAGAAAAAATCATGCACCTGACGGATCATACTGTGGCTCAGGGCGCCACTTTGGTGACTGGTGGGCAGCAACTGGAAGGGCTTTTCGTTCAGCCGACGATTCTCGCCAATGTCCGTCATGACATGGATATCGTGCAGGAAGAAATTTTCGGCCCGATTGCACCTGTGATCCGTTTCAGCAGTGATGAAGAACTGATTGAGATGGCGAACGATACCATTTACGGGCTGGCGTCTTACTTCTACAGCCAGAACATCAACCGGATCTGGAAAGTGGCAGAAGCGCTGGAATACGGCATGGTTGGCATCAACGAAGGCATGATCTCAACAGAAGTGGCACCGTTTGGCGGTGTGAAACAGTCCGGCATCGGCCGCGAAGGGGCGAAGCAGGGCATCGACGAATATATGGATATTAAATACCTCTGCTTTGGCGGTATTCAGGCATAAGGAAGGTGAGTGATGAGTAATCAAACTTGGCAAACACGTAAGCAGCAAGTGATCGCACAAGGCATGGGCAATCTGAGTCCGATTTATGTTGAGAAAGCGAAAAACGCTGAAATTTGGGATATCGAAGGGAATCGTTTTATCGATTTCGGTTCTGGTATCGCAGTGAATAATACCGGTCATTCGCATCCGCGTATCGTGGAAGCGGTGAAAGCACAGCTGGATAATTTCTCTCACACCTGTGCCATGGTGACACCATATACCGCTTTTGTGGAACTGGCAGAGCAACTGACCGAACGTGCGCCGGGTGAGTCGGCGAAAAAAGCAGTCTTCCTGACGACCGGGGCGGAAGCGGTTGAAAACGCGATTAAAGTCGCACGTGCGCACACCAAGCGCAGCGGTGTGATTGCGTTCAAAGGCGGCTTCCATGGCCGGACCAACATGACGATGGGCCTGACCGGCAAGGTCGCCCCCTATAAAGCTGGCTTTGGTCCGTTCCCGGGCGAGATTTACCATGCACCTTATCCGAATGCATTTCATGGCATCAGTATTGAAGACAGCTTGCAGGCCATTGCGGATCTGTTCGCCTGCGATATCGAGCCATCCCGCGTGGCGGCAATTATCTTTGAACCGGTGCAGGGCGAGGGCGGTTTTTATCAGGCGCCGCCAGCCTTTGCGCAGGCACTGCGTGCACTGTGTGACAAACACGGGATCGTTCTGATTGCAGATGAGATCCAGACTGGTTTTGCCCGGACCGGGAAACTGTTTGCAACGGAATATCTGGGGATCGAACCGGATCTGATGACGATGGCAAAAGGTATTGCTGGTGGCTTCCCGATTTCTGCGGTTGTCGGTAAAGCTGAGATCATGGATGCTGCGGGTCCGGGGGGCCTGGGTGGTACTTATGCCGGTTCTCCGCTGGGCTGTGTCGCAGGTCTGGAAGTGCTCAAAATCATTGATGAAGACCAATTGTGCCAGAAAGCGCTGAATATCGGTGAAGTGATGACCAGTCACTTCCGTGCACTTCAGTCAGATTTCCCGGTGATTGGTGATGTGCGAAACCTGGGTGCCATGATTGCGGTGGAATTTGTTGACCCGAAAACTGGTGCGCCGATGGCTGAACTGACCAAGTCGCTGGTGGCACAGGCGCGGGAAGAAGGCGTGATTCTGCTGTCCTGCGGTGTGAAAGGGAACGTGATTCGATTCCTCCCGGCACTGACCATCGAAGATGATGTGATGGCAGAAGGGATTGAGAAAGTGAAAAAAGCGCTGGCTGCTTTGGTTTAATTCATGCGTTTCAGTTGAACGAAAGAAAAGGGCATACGAAGGTATGCCCTTTGTCTTTGACAAATCAATATTATTTTTCTCATGAACTTGTTCAATATAATAAGGACGATTTTGAGAACACGGATCAAACGGTGATTATCAGCACGCCGATTGAATTTTGTTCCTGATATATCGAATAATTGTTTTGATCATTGGCATAGCCTTGGAGGGCATTTCTTGCGTTTACACTATACCCAATTGCGACAACCCATCTTGAACCGGGATTGGGCGCTGGATAATGTACGATTTTGTTCACGTCTTGTTGTGCAGAAGCCAGGACGGCTGCTCCAGAATTATTGGCACTCTCAACTTTAAGTTCAATTGCATACCTTCCATCATTATCTTGTGCAAGTGCGTCTAAATGCCAATTACCATTTGGTGGTGGATAAGGTACTTCACGCGTAGCCTGTATTCCTCCCTGACGGAAGAGGAGAATCAGTTCTACTTGCATCCATATTTCCCAAGCAGCCCCCGTTGAAATGGCTTCGGAGATTCGCGCTGAATCATTGAGTATCATATAAGCTAAATTTTGGTTATTCATAATTAACCCTTTTCGACATTGAATTGAAAGTGGCTCACTTCGACTCATCATTAAGACTGTATGAATACAGTCAAAATAATATTATGTCTTCACCAAACAGACACCTTTGATTAATAACCAATATGATTTCTTTAAAACACATCTATAAAAATGAAAGCTGTATGTGTTTTTCAGAATTGAAATAGAATGTCCTTTGAGAAGGCTAATAAAAAAACAGGCATACCGAAGTATGCCTGTAGATGAGAAAAGAATTTGTACTGAGTTGTTTATTTAAACTCAGCTTTCCGCATCCGGTTCAGCACTGCCATCACGTCAACTACGCGCGGCTTGGCAAAATCACCATAGTTCGGCATGGTGCGGAACCAGTCCTGATGCAGCATCTTAGCAAAGGCTTTGACCGGTTGTTTTTCCCAGCCTTTCATCATAGCCAGCTGGCACCACAGCCAGCCGATGGCATGTAACTGACTCGCATCGGTAATCTGTTCCAGCGCCTGCAGATCCACAAACTCACGGCCAAAGCGCAGTCCTTGCTTGTTCTTCACCTGAATCCGGAACTTGCCTTCTTCCAGTTGCGCCTGTAACCCGGAGCGGTTCAGCTGACGGGTACGCGGACGCTCAATGGTATCGCTGCCTTCCGGCTGGCGTTGTGTCGGGTGAGACTGCACCACGATCTTTGCTTTAGCTGTGACGTCGACGGCTTCGTAACTGTGCATCTGAATCACGGTATCAGCTACGTCCAGATAGTCACCAGACCCCCCCATGACCAGCATGACAGATGTATTCAGGTGGTTTCTCAGCAGTGCAATACGGTCAACCAATGGTGTAATTGGTTCATCGTCTTTCGCAATCAGCGCCTGCATCCGCTCATCGCGGATCATAAAGTTCGATGCCGAGGTGTCTTCATCGATCAGCAGGGTCTGAGCGCCAGCTTCGAGAGATTCCTGCAACCAGGCAGCCTGCGAGGTTGAACCCGAAGCATTTTGGGTGCTGAAACACGTGGTGTCTTTGCCCATTGGCAGATTGCTGATGTAAGGTGACAAATCCACACTGTGCACACAACGGCCATCTTCAGCGCGGATTTTGGTTGCTGTCTCATCGGTCACCACATATTCACGGCCGTCGCCCGGGATATGGTCATACACAGCATTTTCAACCGCATTCAGCAAAGTTGATTTACCGTGGAAGCCGCCACCGACGATCATGGTGATCCCGGTCGGAATACCCATCCCGCGGAGTTTACCTGCATGCGGTGCTTCCAGTTCGACGGCCAGTTCGTCCGGACTTCTGAAGGTGACTGCATCCGGCATGGGCTGATCGCTGTTGCCCGCCAGTCGCGGCAAGACACTGTTATCGGCGACAAAGGCAATCAGGTTCTTGTCTTTCAACTGCGCACGCAGAGCGACCTGATCTTCGACCGTTTCACAGTGACGGCGCAGATCTTCCATCGGCAGCTCACGGGCAATGGTGGCACGACGGATAATTTTCGGCAGGGTAAACGTCAGCAGGTTCAATGTTTTCTTGGCAATGATGGTGCGACCGTCAGCAGGCAGATCAACACGGAAACGCAGCTCAATGGCATCGTCATCGAAAACGACTGCAGTGCGATCCAGGACAGCCTGACCCGGACGGTCAATCTGAATCTCGTTCACTTCTTTTGCCAGTTCAGCAAACTGACGGGCAATAAAATCACGCGCCGCACGCTGATAATCTGCCGACTGTTCTTTCAGCCAGGCCAGATCCGTCAGCGACCATTGTCGGCGTGCACGCACACGGGTTGCCGGTGCGAACGGATCCGATTGCGGGATATCGATAAAGAAATCGTAATCAACAAAGTTGTACTGACCACGCAGGCTGGAGTAGCTGCGGTAATTGCGTCGGTCGATTTTTTTGAGTCTGGCTTCCAGTAAGTCCATAGGGTCTCGATATCACTGGCTAAATACATTGGGGGCAGGAGTTTACACCAAAGCACACGGATGTGCATGTAATTCAGTGATCTTGGTCTCGCTTTATCGCCTTTGCAACCATGGTCTAATGTTTCCTGTCGTTTTTTTCAGACAAGGTGAACAGCATCATCACAGACATGCACGGGACATGCGTTGAAAGGAGTCAGTATGTTTGAAATTATCGCAAAGACATCGGAATGGGTGCTGCTCACCGTCGGGCTGATCTTGCTCCTGACCAGTATGGTGACTTACGGTCGGCGGACCAAAGACTGGGGTGGGTTAGCCACCATGTTTTTCAAGCGCATCAGCATGACTGCGAAAGAATACAATTTCTACCGTCTGGGTGTCGCCTCGATAGTGCTGGGCATTCTCATTCGTATGGTGAACCTGACCTTGTGGCCCTGACCCTGCCTTGAGCGAAAACTTGCCAGAGGCTGTGATTTATCGCACACTTGCCGCCCAATTGGTATCCGTAACAAAAAGGCGAGCATCATGGCCTCTACCGCAGCAGCATTGCACATTCTGGTGAAACATAAAGAACAAGCTGACGACATTCTCAATCAGCTGAAGAAAGGCGCCAAGTTCCAGACGCTGGCAAAGAAATATTCCACCTGCCCATCCGGTAAACGTGGTGGTGATCTCGGTGAATTCCGCAAAGGCGCCATGGTTCCGGCATTCGATAAAGCTGTTTTTACCGGCAAAGTGCTTGAGCCGATTGGCCCGGTGAAGACGAAGTTTGGGTATCACGTCATCAAGGTGCTGTATCGGACGTAACCTGCTTACGGTCTCTTTTGAAGGAGTTTGTATGTCGCGCTCGAACTCGGTACTTCTCTCAGCATTCCATTAAGCTAAGCGCGTCAGGTACTCTTTTTCAGCAAAAAGAGTACCCAGAAATGCCTTTCTATTCTTTGGTGTTGTCCGGGTCGCTTGTAGGCTTTCCCGACGCCGCCAACCTCAATCGTGTTATTGTTCTGTGGATCAACACCTTGCCTCGCTTATCCTTGCCGTGAATATTGAGCTTGGTTGGCTAAATCAATGCCATAGATAGATTGTGACATAGTGGCCTCCGGTAGTTACGGGATCAGACTTACTAAGTGTGACAAAGCCTAAAGAGGGGAGTCCATGTCATTCGTTATGTCAATTAATGAAGATCGAGAGAGTGGAAGAATTACCGAATGATATTCAAGACCTCATTGCTGAAAGTAAATCTGATGATTTTCGTTTTCTAGTCAGGCTCAAAGATGACTTTCAAAGTGGCGCAAACCAATTTGACGGCAAGGGGAAATTCCTGTGACTGTTAGAATTGATGGGGAATTGGTAGCCATTGGTGGAATGAATAATCAGCATGGATTCGCTAGGTTACTGACCTCCTCCCTCAAAATCGATGCAACCTGAATTAGAAAATTCTGGCAAGTTCAGAGTGCCATAGGAACTGAATTGCCATGAAAAAATTTACCGTTCTTGAAAAAAAAAATCTTGTTCCGTATGAATAATTCTCGCCAGACTTTTTTTACATTTCGATCTCCTGTAGGTGGCTGATTACAAGTTGTAATCCTGATGAGCTATCACATTTTCGACTAAATTCCGCTAATAGTTAGATTTGATAGTACAACAAAGCGCATATAACCTTACCAGCATTTCAACAGTCTTAATTGATCCGTATAAATCTCCGTTCTGCAGCGTGCTCTGATGGATGTGCAGCTACGTCGATGGTGTACTTTTTCTTCGTGCTAAATAAAGCGTGCATTAAATGAAACGCTGTGCTTCGGATAGTGAAAGTACGTTGGCTAGGGTAATCAAAGATATCAACGTATTTCACAGTACGTACCTTACGTACTCAATAACGTAAGGAGACGACCACAAAACTCAAAGGAGTTCGAAATGCGTACAATTAGTCACGAAGAGATGAGTCCTAAAGAGGTTGCTTTAGGTATTGTTGAACGCTTAGAAAAGCTTTGGAACGTTGACTTGAAGTCTATCATTACTAACGAAGCTTTAACCGAAGACGAACGATTGAAAAAGCTGAGAGCGCGTATGGTTGAAGCTGCTCTGTCAAATATCGATCAGTTGCATGACGAAGTTGGCCATCAACTTACTGATAATGAAGACGATGCGCTTTTACAACGTGTTCTCGCAGAGAAAGACATCGAAACTGAGCCCAATATTTGTGTTCTGCGCAGCAACTATGAAATCATTCGCAGATATCAAGGAAAGCAAGTCTACGACTATGTTTTTAACCTGTCCAAACGTATGGAAGCGATGGCCCAGGCCAAGACTCCTGGACAATTAGCGGTTCAAACGGTAGGTAGCACATTATTTTCCGTGGGCACTGCTTGGGCGAAGCTTACATGGAGTGCTTGGAGAGGCGGCCAGACGTTGCTGCAGGCGACTAGGACTGGCATTACCTCGCTTGGTATGAAAACAGCAGTCACGGCTGTTGTACTCGTTTTAGCCGTCATTTTGCTTTATTTGTTCTTGGAAAATCCGAAAAAAATCCTCGGCGTTATGTACAACGATACGGACCAGATGCTTGTAGTACAAGATTGGCAAGAGTCTGAAGGAAACTTGTATATGGAGCATGGAGAAATGAAAAACTTCATGTCTGATTACGCGACTGGAAATTTAGATTCTCCAAAGGTTCAAATGAAAAGCAGATTTCTCAACGATCCATCGAATCCGAACAATCCCGAGGATGTAATTTTTGGTGGGTTGTATTTCTCTGACCGCAAATTTGGTCTTCGAGGCACGGAAGGGCTTATCGTATTTAACTCACCTGATTCTTCATTGATCTTTGCTCATCAATTTGCTGTTCCCTACACGAAGGACAACGGTACATTTATGCAGGTATTAAGGAGCATACCATCTGATTTAAGTGGGTTGTTTAGAGAAATGTATAATCAGCGCGTTACACGCTTTGATAAGAACGAAGGTGGTTTTCGCATGACGTCAACAGTCAATGATCCGCGGGGCGGGGTTGTTGGGCTTATCGCTACTATTAGCCAACGATGACACATGTAGTAACCAAATATGGCGAAGGTTATACCTTCGCCTTTCTATGACCAACTAAATCCATTTTTTTGGACACTTCGCCCAAGTTCTGCCGGTTCTGTACAGCTGGTTGAATCGTTACAAGCTGATTCTGGAAGAGTTGGTGCGTTGGTTGAGTGATGGGAGAACAGCCGCGCTGTTGGTGACAGAAGAACGAATTTATCAAGACATTCAACAGCATAGGTTGACACACAGAAACACCTTTATGTCACTCTTACTTGACCGCTACAATTCATCTTCAAGACCTCCCACTTTATCCATCTTTTTTCTTCCAGAACTTGCTGCACCAAGGACAAAATCAACAAAGGTGCGGTTTTTCAGAGACAGATGTTTTGAACGGTACAGCAGATGTATCGGCTTGGCTTTGGGGACCGCATCTTTGAGAATTTCTACCAACAGGCCGGATTCGATTTCTGGCTCGACCAAAATCTTTGGTTGAAGCAGTACGCCGGTGCCTTGAATTGCTGCGAACTTCAATACGTCGCCATTGTTTGAAGCGAGTCGGGTGCTGCTGTGAGCAAACGTATTGGATGGCAGATCCAGTACCTGCTGGCTTTCACCTTGATGGTATTGAAAACCCAGGCAGCTGTGATGGCTGAGATCATCTAACGAATGAATCCGTCCATGCTTTTCAAGATAAGCAGGGGCGGCACAATAGGTCATCTGGTAGTCGCCTAATGTTCTTGCAACCAGCGAAGAGTCTACCAGTTCACCGATCCGGATAATCACGTCGGCATCGGATCGATATGGATCAATCAGGTTATTGTCGAGCATCAATTCCACATTGATATCAGGATATTGAGCGAGAAAATCGGCTACGATCGGGGCAAGTACCTTTTTTCCATACGTGACCGGACAGTTCACTTTCACTGTACCTCGGGGTCTATTCACCAGTGTATGGATCAGGTTTTCTGCATTGGTAATGTCTTCAATAATGCGATGGCACTCTTGGTAGTAGAGCTTGCCTGCTTCGGTAAGGGACTGTTTTCGGGTGGTGCGATGAATCAGTTGTGTCCCCAGGCTTTGTTCTAAGAAGCTGATATGTTTGCCGATCATGGTTGGGAAAAGATCGAAGTGATGTGCTGCGGTGCGAAAGTTTCCGTGTTCAACAACATACGCGAACACCTTCATGCTGGTCAGTTTGTCCATTGCACACTATAGGTTGATAAAGAATTCACTGCAGGCAAGTTTATCAATCTGATAGGTTTAATTAAAGTTGGCGTTGAACATCAAGAATAAATCACGAAGAGCGTACTCATGAGCCAAACGATTTTTGTCACCGCTGAATTGAGAATGAATGCCGAGAAGCCCAGATCGGCGGTTATTCAAGCAATCGAGCAGTTCTGTCTTGATATGCAGAGTGAAACGGGCTGTTTGCAAGCGATCGCAACGTACGATGACAACATGCCTCAACGTGTGATCCTGTGGGAGTGTTATGAGAATCGTGATGCCATTGAAGCACATTTCAGCATGCCCCATACCCGCGCATTTATTGCATTGGAAATGACCGAGTTGGTTCAGGCTTTTGAAACACAGAAAAACGGAGAGCAGGCATTATGAAGTGGGGGATTTTTGGAACGAGTTTTATCTCTGGCGTGATGGCGGAAGCGATCAAAAGTGACAGCGAAAGTGAATTATATGCAGTGGCCGGTCGCTCCGAGGGCAACTTAGCGGCCTTTGCCAAACAGCATTCAGTAGAGAAGACATTTTCAGATTATGATTTGCTATTGAGTGATGAGCAGGTTGATATTATTTACATTGCTTTGCCGAATCATCTTCATCATGACTTTATCATTAAAGCCGCTCAGCAAGGTAAAGCCGTGTTATGTGAGAAGTCGCTTTCTATTGATATGGAGAAAACTGAACTGGCGCTGCAAGCAGTTCGAGAACATCAGGTGTTTTTCGCAGAAGGACTGATGTACCTGCATCATCCGTTGATTCGTGAGCTGGTTGCGGTACTCGAATCCGGAGAGATTGGTGAACTGCGCTCGATTCACACTTCGTACATCGCATCGATTGCTCAGTTCGTCAATCCTGAGAGCAAAGGGGCGTTGTATAACCTGGGTTGTTACCCGTTATCATTACTGTATCTGGTTGTGAAAACCATGTTGGGCGAACAAGCTTTCGAGAATCGTACCCTCAAGGCAATGAGCAGAAGGGGCGCGGACAATAACATCTGCGAATCGAGTTTACTGATGAGTTTCGGCGAACAAAACACGGCCTACGTCCATACCGCCGAAGATCATGGCTTGAAGCACCAGTTTACGGTTCTCGGCAGTAAAGGCTGTATCACCATGGAATCGAATCCATGGCTTCCGGCTTCAGAGAACCACTTCAGTGTAGAAATCTACGAAACCTCAAAACGTGACATTGCAGTCACCGCGCAAGGCGATGCGTTCTTTTATCAGGTCCGTCAAGTGCGTAAAGCGGTAGAAGCCGGGCAAAAGGAATTGGTGAGCCCCTGTGCAACCTGGCAAGATTCTTACAATATTATGCGGTTATTAACAGAATGGGAAAGTCTCGGTGCGTTTTAACATGATTTAAAAAAGTGCTGAGAAAGTGCATTGCGGTGAACCTGTTGCGAAGGTGCTTTAAAGGACTTAAAGCGTGTCGTATTTCAGTTCCTTGTTTCTCTTAATATGTTTGAAAAGCGGGCAAACATTCAAGTTTGCCCGCTGAACAAATCTAGGGGCTAATTATTCAATGATAAATGAATAGGCTGCACCCACAGTGTCACGGAAGTTGCCTGGGTTGTATTGAACAATATAGCTGCCTGGTTGCAATACAATGTCGTCGACTGGAATATTCAGAACACCGGCAGGTGAGGAACCAACTTTGACGTACTTCAAGTAATTTGCATTGTTCATGATTGGCTGATCACCTTTAAGCAGGTAGATCCAGTCAATTCGAGAGCTTGGAGAAATATTTTCAGGGATTTGATATCTCACGCTAATGACTTGAGTCGTCGCATTTTGAACAAAAACAGACGTAGACTGATAATTCAGTGGATTGGACTGATTCAAAACAGCAGAAGCAACCAGTGAAGTGATGTCGTTTTTGCGCATGAATAAACCAATGGTATAAACGCCATCAAGTAAATTTATACCCGGCTTATTGGTTTCAATCGTTTTATTTGAAAATTGTCCCTGAGATTTACCATATAAATCTGTTTTGCCGATGATGTCACTCATGGATCTTGGAGCACTCAGACCTTCCCAAATACCAAGAAAAGCGCCTAAACCACCCAGGTCACTATTTAATACTGTTTTCTCATCAATCATGACAGTATTTGAAGAGTTCACAACAGCCTTATTAAGGCTACTTGTCCAAAGATTCACTGAGCTGCTGAGGTTCAGAAGGTTTTCTGGCATTGTATGGACTGTGTTTGTCATCATATTTTCCTTTAAATGCAATATGTTAAGTTGATGTTCATGTTGATAAAACATCTGCTTCTACCTTGACCACAGGAAAACGACTGGATATCCAACAGGGTTACATGGAAGTTAGTTCATTGCTGGATGATATCCAAAACTTAATGTGTGAGATTGGTCGTATAAATGGTGGTTAATTAAGGTTGTCTTGTAAAATGAAGAATCTTCATCTTTCTACAGTTGATTTGGTGAGATTTGGTCTTGATATATCTTTAAATCTATCATTTTTAATGATGAAACAAATTTTTCAAGTAATAGCGCTGATCGCTGGATCGAAATAAATTAATTGTTTTGTTAGTTGTGAATTTAAATTTTATTTCTTATGAAATGATTGAAATAGTGTGTTCTGTTCTGTTTGTTGCTGGCTACTTTCATGTCGGTTTTAATCCATCTGACAGGGCTATTTAAAAAGGACAGGTATGCATTTTTAAAGATGAACTGGACATGTGATGGAAACACCTGATTAAAGTCTGATGAATAGAGTGACAAATACTTTCCCTCTATGTGAACGACATCTAAGCGAACATGAACAAAGGCAGGATGATCACCCCGATACGCTGAAGCATTGTCAGGGGGATTCAGGTCGGATTTCAGCTCAGGACAGTTCGTTTAATTCAATATGCTGATGTGCTAACTGGATAAATGCCTGAGTGGCTGCAGATTGATAGGCCCCTTTGCGCTGCAGCAGGACGGCTGTGCGCTGAAAGAGTGAGGGCGTGATAGCGATCGCCTTTAATTCCTCATTATTTTTGGCAATGTTGGCAGGGAGCAGGGTTGAGAGCTGTGTATGGCGGACGATCTCGATCACCGCACTCAGCGAGTTGGCTTCCATCTGCACCCGGGGGTGTACTTTGTGCTGGCTGAAATACCGGTCTATCTGGAGACGGGTTGCAAAGTCACGATTCAGAAGCACAAGTGGCTGATCATTCAACGATTTCAGCTTGATTTCTTGTGCACTGGCTAGCGGGTGATCCTGAGTTGTCACAAATGCCAGGGTTTCCACCAGCAATGGCTGGAAGTCGAGTTCTGCTGATTGCACGGTTTCAAAAGCGATTCCGACATCAAACTGATCTGCAAGCAATTTTTCTTCCATTTGCTCCTGTGGCATTTCATTTACGCTGAGCGTGATGTGTGGGTATCGTTCGTGAAAGGCTTTGATCAACGGCCCGATGAGGTACGTTGAGAAGGTGGGGGTCATGGCAAGCCGCAGAGAACCGCGGGTCAGATCGCCAACGTCATGAATCGCCCGAAGTCCTTCCTCAAGATCCTGTAGTGAACGACGTGCATAACGTGCATACACTTCACCTGCATCTGTCAGTTTTATTTTGCGGCCAGAACGGTCGAACAGCGTTACCCCTAAAGTCTCTTCCAGCTGCTTGATTTGTTGTGATAAAGCCGGTTGGGATACATACATTGATGCAGCAGCCTGGGTGAAGCTGCAGTGTTCCGCAACGGCAAGGAAATATTTAATGTGTCTCAGGAGCATGGCTTTATCATAAGTTTTCATTATGGAGATGATAATAAACCAGTCTTTCCACTTATCTCAATGAGAACTTAGTATTCAGGCATCAACACGACAGAGGTGCTTGCAATGAAAGATATTATTGAAGGCTTTTTAAAGTTCCGGCGTGAAGCGTTCCCTCAGCGCGCAGAACTGTTTAAGAACCTGGCTGAGAAGCAAAATCCGCGAACATTGTTTATTTCCTGTTCTGACAGCCGGTTTGTGCCGGAACTGGTGACTCAGTGTGAGCCCGGTGGACTGTTTGTTATCCGCAATGCGGGGAACATCGTACCGTCTTACGGGAGAGAACCCGGCGGCGTGTCTGCATCGATCGAGTACGCGGTGACTGCTCTTGAAGTCTCGGATGTAGTGATCTGCGGTCATTCAGATTGTGGTGCTATGACTGCGATTGCGACCTGCCAGTGTATGGATCATATGCCGGCAGTCAGCGACTGGCTGCGAAACGCAGATTCAGCGCGAATTGTTCATCAGGCGGCTGAGTACCGTAATGCGCGTGCCAGTACAGAAGCCATGGTTCGGGAAAACGTGCTGGCTCAGCTTGAAAATATCAAAACCCATCCCTCGGTTCGTCTGGCTTTAAGAGAAGGGCGCCTGGCTTTGCACGGCTGGGTCTACGATATCGAATCAGGACAGATTGATGCCCTGAACGGTGCGACCAGCACCTTCGTTCCTTTGAAAGACAATACCGACGTTTGTGCAACCCCTGCATCGCTGTCCATGGCGGTGTAACTGATTCATCTACATGAGGAAAAATAGAATGATCCAATCACAAATTGTGAATACTGCCCGACGTGAACTCACCGATCGCATTATTGAAGCCAAAGCGAAGAAAAATCTCTCTTTTGAGCAAATCGCGGAAGGTACAGGCCTCAGTGATATTTTCGTCACGGCGGCATTGCTCGGACAGCAGCCATTGCCGGCAGAGAGTGCGCAATTGGTTGGTGCCAGACTCGGCCTGGATGAGCAGGCGATAGAACTGCTGCAAGCGATTCCGATGCGAGGTAGTGTCGAAAACAATATGCCGTCGGACCCGACGATCTATCGCTTTTACGAGATGATGCAAGTCTATGGCACCACGCTCAAAGCATTGGTCCACGAGAAGTTTGGTGATGGCATCATCAGTGCAATCAACTTCCGGATGGATATCAAGAAGGTTGAAGACCCGGAAGGCGGCTCACGGGCAGTCATTACGCTTGATGGCAAATTTTTACCATACAAACCTTTCTGATCGGGTTTTCATCGTGAAGTCGGCGCTGTGCGTCGGCTTTTTTCTTTCAAATTTAAGCGTGCTTTTCTATTCATCATGGCTGAACTGAACAAACGTTTTTTCGCGGTCAGAGCTTTCTGGCCAATGCTGGTCATCATTGGGTTAGCGGTCAATTTACGTCCGCCGATCACTGCGATTGGTCCTTTGCTGGATGACATTCGTATGGACACCGGACTTAGTGTACAGGCTGCTTCGATGTTGACGGTTTTACCGATGCTGTGCATGGGACTGTTTCCGTTACTGTTACCTTTTGTAGAACGTCGGCTGAGTGAAAGTGTCTGGATATCGACAGGACTGTTTACCATCGCCACAGCGAGTTTCAGTCGGTTCTGGATGACGGATGGTTTCGGACTGATCGTCACCGCAATGCTGGCGGGAATTGGGATCGCAATAGTACAGACGCTCACTCCCGGGGTGGTCAAACGCTGGTATCCGCAATCAGTGCCGTTGGCGATGGGCGGCTATTCCGCCTCGCTGATGGCTGGTGGGGGCCTTGTGGCCATATTGAGTCCTCAAGTTGCACATTATTCTGAGAACTGGCAAACAGGGTTGGGGGTTTGGATTGTCCCTGCCTTGATTGCAGCACTGTTATGGTGGTTAAAACCCAGGGAAGTCCTGGAGACCCATGATAAAAGTGTTCCGGTCAATTTTTGGGGAAATCGTCGGGCCTGGTTACTTGCCAGTTACTTTGGACTGGCGAATGGCGTCTATGCATCCATGATTACCTGGTTACCGACTTTCGCTCAGTCTCTGGGCTGGAATGCAGAAAACAGTGGCAAACTGATTGGCATCATGACGGTGTTTCAGGTGATTGCTGCAGTGGTGGCACCGGCATTGTCTTCCGGACGACTGGACAGACGACTCTGGTTGTTCTTTGCTGTCGGAATTCAGTTTGCGGGGCTGAGCGGCTTGATGTTGATGCCTGAAGCGATGCTGGTTGTATGGGTGGCAATGATTGGCTGCGGATTGGGCGCTTGTTTTGCACTGACTTTGACGGTCGCGCTTGATCACCTGTCTGCGCCGAGACTTGCTGGCGCACTGACCGCTTTTGTACAGGGGATTGGCTTTATCATCACGGCCATGACACCTTATCTCGTCAGTTTATTGTTTGAATGGACTGGCACCTTTCAGACGTCATGGTTCATGTTGAGCCTGACGCTTGTCATGATGCTTCTCGTTACTTTCCAATTTTCACCTTCGAGTTATGCCAGAGCGATGAATATATCCTGAGGTCGCGTCGTCACATGTATTGTTGCTACATGTATTTTCTGTGGCTCTGAGGGAATGACCTTGGAACCACAGAAGAATCATGCTGTTAAAGCGATGAAGGGGGGAATATTAAGGGTGATTTATTCAGGCGTCTCCCGGATTCTGCCGCTGAATATTCCATCCCATGAAGTTATAAATGTCGTATCTGAGATGACCAATGTATTCATGCAATGCAAAATCGGTCATGACGAAGTTATACCAGTTGGGAATCCATGTTGGTCTGGCGGCCATATAATCAGCTCTCACCGGCGTGACCAGAACACCAAAATGTTTGAAATAAAGTTCACTGCGTCTCATGTGTAAACCTGATGAAACCAGAACGACATGGTCAAAGTGATTCATCCGGATAATCTGGCTGGTAAATTCAGCATTTTTCCAGGTATTCATGCTGTCGGGTTCCACCACAATGTCAGCAGCCGGTACTCCCAGTTTCAAAAGCGCATCCTGATACACCGCTGCTTCAGAGCGGCCGTTTTTCTGGGCATCACCACCACTGATAATCACGTTACAGATTTGCTGGCTTGCTTCACAGCTTTTATATTGACTGGCAGTTTCACTGATCCGGCTGTATGCAAAAAAGGTGGGTTCAATAGACGTCAGAGTTTCGATCTTTTCTGTGCCTGCACCTAATAACACAATCGCATTTTTAGATGCCCAGTGTATCTGCGGTTTTTCCTGATATTTCACCTGTAAATTTTCTAATAAGTACTTAGGGATGATACCTGTACCAATCAATAAAGTGATTGCGGTTAAAAGAAAAGATAAAACAGATGCTGTTTTTTTCCATTTTCTGAAAGACAAGAAAATGGTGAGCAGAAGTAAAACTGAAAGTAATAAAAAGCTCATGATTATCCTTATATATTTTTATTGTTTATCATTGATTGCATTTTTTTAAAATTATTGAATGCGGTATGCTTTCAATATCCCTTGACCGATTTCGGCAATCACTTGATTCCGTTCTGACATTTCCAGCGATGATTGTGTCAGATAAATGCTGATGATAACGGGCTCACGTGTCGGGTTCCAGACAATTGCGGTAATACCGCGAGAGCCATGGCCACCTGCGCCCGAGCGGTCGGCAATGAACCAGCCTTTGGGCAGTACAGAACGGAGCAGCGGATCTGAAACCTGATTGTTTTGCATCCAGCGTTGAAGTTGTGCTGTTGAATGTTCAGACAGTACAGTCCCAAACAAAAGCGTGTTTAAAGCCTTAACCATCGCATTGGGCGTGGTTGTATCACGCAAATCACCGGCTTCAGCCTGATTTAACAGCGGTTCAATTCGATCCAGCTGAGTAGAGTTATCGCCAATTTCACGTAAAAACTTTGTCACGCCCTGAGGGCCGCCGATCTGCTGTAAAACCAGATTAGCCGCTGTGTTATCGCTTGTCAGCATGGTGGCTTCACAGGCTTTTTCGATGGTGATCGTGCTGCCGGCCAGCTTTTCCGTGGCGGGGGACCAGGTGATAAGCTGATCTGCATCGACCGCTACGGATGTGCTCTTATCGAGATGACCCTGTTCAGCATCGTAGAGCATTTTTGCACAGGCCAGGGTTTTGAACGTACTCATCATTGGAAAGCGTTCATTGCCCTTATAGTCCCAGGTTTGTTTATTTTGGGTATCTAAAACAGAGACACCAATTTGACCGGACGTCCGTTGTTCAATTGATGAAATGGTTTCTTCCAGGGTCGAAGAAAAGGTGAGTGGCGCGAAAAGCATTAATCCGATAAAAAGGCATGTATTTTTCATTTGAATGTCTGTCTGTTGAATGTTTTCTCTGTTTTTTACAGAGGTTTTCTGATTTTTGCTGGATTGTAATATAAGCCAGTGACTAAATATAGAATGATGGTTCGTTGTCAATCGTGAATTCGTACTGGTCAGTCCTCATTCTGAAAGTGAATTGGTTTTATTTTTGTTAATAAATAGGGTGAAATTTTGAATTCAATGATGATCAGTCAGTGTTCAAAGAAAAGAAGATTCTCTATCTAAACATTATGTATTCCGGATATCGTCTGAGGTTATTGATGCCGCCTCTTTTTATTGAACGGGTTTTAAAAAACAGTCTATATTTTGGGGGATAACACAAAGAATGGTGACTTCGAGTTTGATTGTTCGGGACATGTTTCCCCAATCTTATTGTTTTTAAAGGACTATTCAGCATCAAATCTAAGGAGAGCTCTGATGAGTAACCCATATGTTCGATTGGATAAAGACAATGCGGCAGTGCTTCTGGTGGACCATCAAACCGGACTCTTATCCCTGGTCAGAGATATAGACCCGGATAAGTTTAAAAACAACGTCCTGGCTTTAGCCGATATGGCGCTTTATTTTAAATTACCCACAATTTTAACAACGAGTTTTGAGCAAGGTCCGAACGGCCCTTTAGTGCCTGAACTGAAAGAAATGTTTCCTGATGCCCCATATATAGCAAGACCAGGGCAGATCAATGCATGGGATAATGACGATTTTGTTGCGGCCGTGAAAGCGACCGGGAAAAAGCAGCTGATTGTGGCGGGTGTGGTGACGGAAGTCTGCGTCGCGTTTCCGGTGCTGTCTGCGATTGAAGCCGGATATGAAGTTTTCGTGATTGCTGATGCTTCCGGCACCTTTAACGCGATGACTCGTGATGCCGCGTGGGATCGGATGTCGGCGGCGGGGGCTCAGATGATGACCTGGTTTGGCGCGGCCTGTGAATTACACCGTGACTGGCGAAACGACATTGAAGGACTGGGAACGCTGTTTTCCAATCATATTCCTGATTACAGGAACTTAATGAACAGTTACTTTACGCTTCAGCAAGGAAAATGACACCGGTAGTGATGATGAGCTGGAAAGCCATCATCACTCTGGAGAATTACTGTTTGGTGCATCCATATTGGGTAAATCCATTGAAACGGTTTCGCATCGGCATATACCGAAGAGCCTTTACAGGGGGAATCCGATTGATCCATTTCCTCTTCTCATTTCAGTCTGACCACCTCAGGACAGTGTGATGCTTGCGCAGATGACAGGGATGCGGTATTGATACGCCTCTGTTTTCAACCTTGTCGTATAAGGATTTCGTATGGCGCTCTCTCTTTGGTTCACCTTTTTTGCTGCTTGTGTTGTGTTTAGTCTGGCGCCTGGGGCTGGGACAGTGGCATCGATCAGTAATTCTCTGAATGCCGGGTTTAAAACTGCAATCAAAGGGATTGTCGGGTTGCAACTGGCGCTGATATCTCATTTGCTGATTGTATCTTTTGGATTGGGAGCTTTGCTGGCGTCCTCTGCGACGGCATATACGGTCATTAAATATGTGGGTGCTGCGTATCTGATCTATATCGGTGTCACGAAAATTCTGATGGCGAAGCGAGAGACGGTCAGTGAAACAGACACTGTGGTCAACACGAAAGCGCTGATCCGCCAGTGTTATATCGTCAATATGATGAATCCGAAGTCGATCATTTTCCTGGCGGCATTTCTGCCTCAGTTTATTGACCCGCAACAGGCAATGGCGATGCAATATCTGGTTTTGGGTGTGACGGTCGTGTTGGTTGATACCTGCGTCATGCTGGGTTACGCCTTCATGGCGAGTGTCGCAAAACCTTATCTGACCAGCCCTGCAACCATGAAATCGCTGAATCGTATTTTTGGTTCTTTATTTGTTTCTATGGGCGTCCTGCTGGCACGTGCAGAACAATAGTGATTGATTTATCAGGAAAAGCTTAGCCTTTTTATCTCTCTTTTCTGACCGATAAACTGGCAAAAGTAACACTCTCTGCAAATACTGGTATCACAGTCGCGCGGAGAATCCTCCGTGGTCGTCATGACAACAGGAGGTTCCCATGGCTCATCTGATTTATTCTTTGAATATGTCTTTAAATGGTTACTGCCATCCCGAGGATCGGGTGGCAGACCAGTCGCGTTATGAGTATGCATTGGAAGTTCTTCTCTCTGCTGACGCGTTTTTACTGGAGCGGGCAACGTATGATTTGCTGACGCCTTATTGGCCGGAAGCAGTCACAAAGTCAGATTTACCCAAGTATATGCAGTACCTGGCTCTGGAGTTACAGTCGATTCCGAAGTATGTCGTTTCTTCTCAGCCGTTAACTTATGCCTGGCACAATACAGAAGTGATCTGTGGTGAGGGCATCGACCAGGTGAGTCAGTTCCTGAATGGGGTGTCCGGGACTGTCGTGTTATTCGACAGTCCAGCTTTAGGTGCAGCTTTAGTGGAAGCCGCTTTGATTAACGAATACCACCTGCTGGTCATGCCTTTTATCGGCACGCAGGAAAAGCGTGCTTTTGAAGGCGTCAAAACCAAACAAAAATTGGCACTACAGGTCGCACAAAAGCTGAGTAAGGATATGGCACTTCTGAAATATACCCCTGAGTATGAATGTTGAATCCTGATCTTGTGATGCGCGTGAAGATCAGGCACTGTTGATCCTTTCATTCAAGATATAAAAATTCAGGGTTGAGCAGTGTCTGGCAAGAATCATTTTACCTTAGCCGGTTGTGGCGCGATTTTTCTCTTCAGCAGTGTTGTTGCGCTGATACGCAGTGTGACCGAACAACTCGGTCCTGTGGGCGGCGCAGCTATGATTTACACGGTCAGTACAGTCATCCTGATATTCACTGTTGGTTTACCAAAGTTGTCCTCGTTCTCATCCCGTTATTTGTTGATTGGCGGAACATTGTTTGTCAGCTATGAAATGTGCCTGGCACTGGCTTTAGGGATGGCAAATGACAGATTACAAGCGGTCGAAATGGGACTCATCAATTACCTTTGGCCTTGTCTGACCGTTTTGTTCGCTGTGCTGTTGTCCCGTCGGCGGGTCAGCTGGCTGCTGTATCCATCACTGATGTTGTCTTTTTTCGGGGTGGCCTGGACAGTGTCCGGCGATAGTGGCTTATCAGTCAGCCAGCTGACGGCGAATGTTCAGAGTAATCCGGTGAGTTATTCGTTGGCGCTCTGCGGGGCCTTTATCTGGGCGATTTACTGCAATATTACCCGCGGGATGTCGAACGGCAAAAATGCAATCACCTGGTTTTTTGCTGCAACTGCGGTGGCATTGTGGGTCAAATATCTGTTCACTCAGGAGCCCGCAATGCAATGGACCTTGCCCGTCATCTGGGATCTGCTGTTGGCAGGCCTAGCGATGGGAGGCGGATATGCATTATGGAACATCGGGATTATTGGCGGAAACATGGTGCTGCTGGCGACGCTGTCTTATTTTGTACCGGTGTTTTCGACTTTTCTGTCGGCCTATTTACTGGGTTTAAAATTGACGGCCACGTTCTGGCAGGGCGTAGTCATGGTCACCCTCGCTTCTTTACTGTGCTGGTGGCTGACCCGGGAAAAGCCTGCCGGGGAACTGCTACAGGAAGAACAAGCCTGAGCTTTATTCTGAAAATCCGCACTGAAGTGCGGATTTTTATATACGCATGAGTGTTCACATTTTCCTTTTTACGCTGATGTTTAATTTGTTCTGGCTTGTTAGAATCCTGCACTGATTGAAATGATAAAAAGGAAATTGAATCAATGGGATACCAGATGGTTGAGCAAGTTGTCGCTCCGGAAGATTTTCTGCGTTTACGCGAAATTTCTGGTTTGTCTCCCCGTTCCTATGAGGCGGCCGTGAAGGGGCTGCCGAACAGTTTGTACGGCATCCATATCCTTTATGAAGGTCAAGCAGTTGCGATGGGCCGTGTGATTGGTGACGGTGCCATCAATTTTGAGATCGTTGATGTTGCAGTCGACCCTGAACATCAGGGCAAAGGACTGGGTCGGCAGATCATGGAATACATCATGGCCTATCTCGACCGGGAAGCATTTCCCCGTTCTTATGTGTCTTTGATGGCAGATGTCCCTGCACTGTATGAAAAATTTGGTTTTCAGCTGTCACGGCCGAAATCTGAAGGCATGTATTGGGTGAAAAAGTAACGGACCGGGAGAATCGACTTTCGATTCTGTGAGCGGTGCCCGGAAGGAGAAGTGTGCATGATTTCCTGCCAGCAATATGATTACATTGAAATTGCCTGTTTGTACAAGTTGCCGGTGAAACTCATCCTGCAAAATGGTGGTGTGGTGATTGGTGAGGCTGCAGACACGCTTCGCAATGCAGCAAGGCAGGAATGTATGTCGATCAAAACAGCCAATGGTTTACACATTGTGATCCTGGATGAGCTGGTCAGTATGGCAGCGACCCGGCCAAATGCTCACTTTGATGTTGTCGTCTTTCAATAAAGTTTTGGTTTTAACTTATTGAAATAAAAGAAGTGTCAGGTTCATGTCGGGCGAATGTCGTCACCTGTCAGGTCGTAAAAACGATACAGTGACAACGAAACAGCAAAAGGAATTTGAAAAATGATTATCAGAAAGCTCAGATTACAGCGAGGTTGGTCTCAGGAACAGTTAGCCCAACTGAGTGGTGTCAGTGTCCGGACTATCCAGCGGATTGAGCGAGGTGGAAATGCCGGTTTAGAAACCCTGAAGTCATTCGCGGCTGTTTTCGAAGTTGATATTAATGAACTGAAACAGGAGCCTGACATGAACAACGACAACGCAGTGACCGAAGAAGAAAAACGTGCATTGTCTTATGTGCGCGATATCAAAGCTTTTTATTCCCACTTAATCACCTACTGCCTGGTGATTGGTGTTTTATTTGTCATTAATTTTGTCACAAACCCTGACTATATCTGGGCCTGGTGGCCGGCAATGGGCTGGGGGATTGGGGTGGCGATTCAGGCAGCGAATACTTTCGAGGTATTTAGTTTCTTCAGCACAGACTGGGAAAAGAAACAGGTCGAAAAACGCTTGGGACGTAAGTTGTAATCCTATGGTGTGCATTCGCCTGAGTGAAAAGGCCGGTATCTGTTGCCGGCCTTTTTTATTGCTGTTGGAAAATGGCTGAGGTGGTGACAATTTGTTCTCGCGCAGCCATAGTTAACTGAAGAAGACAAAAAGTCAGAGGTGTTGCATATGGCGGGCAAGTTCGGTGAGCAGGAAGCAAAAGTAAAACTGGAAAATTCGTCCAGGAAAGTCACCGATAAAGACATTGAGCGAGTACTGGAGAAAGAGCAGGACATCGAAGCGAAAGTGCAGAAAAATGGTTCGCTGCGCCAGTACTTTAATGTGGTGAAGTCGATGTATCGGCTGGTCAAGGCATACTGGCGAGGGGAGTATCGGGAAATCCCATGGTTCACCATTGCTGCTATCGTTACGGCTTTGCTGTACGTCTTTAATCCGCTGGATGTGCTGCCGGATGTTATTCCTTTTCTGGGCTTCACCGATGATGCACTGATTCTGGCTGTCTGTCTCAAACTGGTACAGCAGGATTTGGATGATTTTGAAGCCTGGCAGGCAAAGCAAGAGCATCATGTCAGAACTGACGGACAAAAAATGTAATTTCGGTTCTCTCCGGTTGACGACAGCAGGTGATGAGCCACCTCTGGCTTATCACATCATTCGTTCTTCCACTGCGGAAAACGCAATCATCGCTCAGTCTCACTTGATCGTTTAAGGATTTTTCGCGGATATGAAAAGGTACGGGCTTTTTCTCTCTTGTCGTGATGAGCCTGACTTTCAATTTATGAGATACCTCTGCAATCATTTCATAAAGACCTGCACACGTTGTACAAAATAAAAACTTGTACAACCAGGTGTGTTTGACTACCATTCTTGTACAAGAAATATTTTTGTACAGGTGCGAGATGACTCGGTTTGAGACGGCTGACAGTGAAAGAAGGATTCCGGTTGGAATCAGTGCTTGTGTGCTGGGTGAACAGGTTCGCTTTGATGGCGGCCACAAACGAAACCGTTTTGTCACTGATGAGCTGGCAAAATATGTCCGTTTTCGTCCGGTCTGTCCTGAAATGGCGATTGGTTTGCCTGTCCCGCGTCCCACTGTTCGTTTGGTGCTGACAGAAAACGAACCCCGTCTGGTTGACAGTAAGCATGGGCAGCAGGATTACACCCGTCAGATGCAGGCATTTGCTGAAAAGCACGCTTCAGGGCTCAACGAACTGTGTGGCTTTGTTGTTTGTGCAAAATCTCCGACCTGCGGGATGGAACGGGTGAAGTTGTACATCCCGAATGGCAATACGGTTCCGGGAGGAACTGTCGGTGTCTTTACTCAAAAACTGATGACCGCAATGCCCTGGCTGCCGGTGGAAGAAGACGGAAGGCTGCAGGATCCTGTGCTCCGGGAAAACTTCGTGTTCCGCATTTATGCGCTGCATGATTTCTATCAAAGTGTGGCACAACGGCTTTCGCTGGATGCATTCATTAAATTCCATTCACGCTATAAATTCGTTTTGATGGCACATTGCCCGGCGGCCTACAAAGCCATGGGGCAGCTGGTGGCAGGCATCAAAAACTGGGATCTGGATGAATTCTTTACCGAATATCGTCAGCAGTTAATGGATGCACTGCGTCAACGCGCCAACCGTCGCAACAATACCAATGTGCTGATGCATCTCCAGGGCTATTTCAAACGCAGTCTGACCAGCCGTCAAAAGCAGGAGCTTCATGACCTGATTCAGAGCTATCGACTGGGTCATCAGCCAATTCTTGTCCCTTTGGCACTGATTAAACATTACCTGAAAGAATATCCGGATCCGTATCTGCAATTGCAGACCTTTCTCAATCCGTATCCGGAGGAGTTGAAATTACGTTATGGCCTCTGAAATTCAATTGTTTGCAATACGGGAAGTTTCTGAACTAACGGGAGTGAATCCGGTCACCTTGCGTGCATGGCAGCGACGCTATGGTTTGATCAAGCCACAGCGCACTGAAAAAGGTCACCGGTTATACACCCGGGAAGATATTGAAAGAATACAGCTGATTCTGTCCTGGCTGGAGAAAGGTGTTGCGATCAGTAAAGTGCGTCCCTTACTGGAAGGGGGCATGGAAGCGCCGCTCAGTCAGAGTGAGCAGAATGAATGGGTTGAACCTGTGTTGACGGCGCTGTCGGAATGTCGCCGGGGGAAACTGGAGCAGCTGTTAACTCAGCTGATGAAAGAGTACCCGCTGCCTATGTTTATTGAAAACGTGGTTGAGCCTGTCGATAAGCAGGTCAAGGATCCGGCAAATCCACTCAGTGCGATACAGAAAGCGTTGTGGCAGTCGGCGCTGATCGAACGGTGCGCCGGTCTGATTTCCAAAAATCGCAAACGCAACGGTAAAAAAGCCCTGCTTTTAAGTTTTGAGCCTGCGCAGGATGGTATGACGCACACGATCTGGTTGGCTGCCCTGGCGATGAGTAGTGAAGGTGACAGCGTCACAATTCTGGAGAACTTACCGTTCAACGGAAAGTTGCATGGGCTGGAGGCCGCGGTTGCTCAGCAGCAATTCGAAAAAGTGGTTGTCATGGGTGAAAGTAAATTGCCTCAGGCGATTTTGAAACAACTGTCTCGATTGCATGATGAATTCCATTGTCCCGTTCAGCTGAACGGCAGTATCGCTGTGATTCATGCAGGCTGGCAGAAACCACCGACAGGAGTTCAGAACGATGGCGAGCAGTAAGACACAGACCAGTCTGATGTGGTTCCGGGCCGATTTGAGAACCGTGGATAACACCGCATTGATTCAGGCCTGTCGGCAGAACAAACCGGTGCTTGCGGTGTTTTATGCAACGCCTGAACAATGGGCAAGGCATGATACCGCGCCGATTCAGATCGATTTCATTCGTCGTCGTTTAACCGAACTGCAATCCCAGCTGGCCGATTGCAATATCCCTCTGCGGGTCGAAACCGTTGCTGATTTTGCAGCGATCCCGGAATCCATTACCGCTCTGGCGAATGCATGGCAGGTAACCCATGTGTTCTGTAATAAACAGTACGAGTGGAATGAAAAACAGCGCGATCTGGCTGTGGGGCGGGCTTTAAAAAGCGCCGGGATCAAATTCAGTGTGTTTGAAGATACCTGTGTCATTCCGGCCGGGCAGGTGCTCAACCGGCAGGGCGACCCTTTTAAAGTTTATACCCCTTTTCGGAGGACCTGGATTGAACAGTTTCTCCTCAGCCCGGCATGGGCCCAGCCTGTTCCAGAGGCTGTTGCGCATCCAGACAATATGAGTGCGTTCGGCACTGATCTGGATGAAAGTCTCAGCCGTGATTGTCTGGCTTACCCGGAAGCAGACAGCAGCCAGTGGCCGGTTGATGAATCCTCAGTCCGGCAGCGTCTGATGCGCTTTTGCATTGAAAAAATTCAGGATTACGGCGAGCAGCGGGATATTCCGGCTGTCGATGGTACCAGCGGTTTGTCGCCGTATCTGGCTGTTGGCGCCATTTCAGCGCGTCAGTGTGTCACTGCTGTATTGCATGAGTATCCGAATACGCTGGAGAAACAGGAAGAAGGGCCCTTTATCTGGCTCAATGAAATTATCTGGCGGGAGTTTTACCGGCATCTGATTGAGGCTTATCCGCAAGTCAGCCGGGAGCAGCCATTTGTTAACTGGACAAGAAAAGTCCGGTGGCATGCGAATCAAACTGCTCTGGAACAATGGCAGCACGGGCAGACCGGATTTCCGATAGTGGATGCCGCGATGCGACAGCTGAAAGCAACCGGGTGGATGCATAACCGGCTGCGGATGATTACGGCCAGCTTTCTGACCAAGGATTTGCTGATTCACTGGCGGGAAGGCGAGAAATGGTTCATGTCGCATCTGATCGATGGCGATCTGGCATCCAACAATGGCGGCTGGCAATGGGCGGCCTCGACCGGGACTGATGCTCAGCCTTACTTCCGGGTCTTTAATCCGACCGCACAGGGCAAAAAGTTTGACCCGGGCGGTGCGTTTATCCGGACCTGGGTGAAAGAGCTGGCCCATGTCCCGGATAAATATATTCATAACCCTTATGACTGGCCTGATGTGAAAAACCTTGATTATCCGCCACCGATGGTGGATCACAAATCGGCAAGACTGCATGCGATTGAAGTATTTAAACAGGCAAAAGCTGCAGCAGAAGCGAACTGAAGCCAGCGAAGGATTTCGCAATCACTGAAGGGAGCAAACCCATGAGCGATCTGAACAGCACCCATGTTGTCCGGGGAGAGGATGTCCCGGAAACGGAAACCGTCATGGACACTTTTGTCCGGCTCTACACCAATCTGGATAAACACAACCTGGCCAGTCTGGCGGATCTTTATCATCCGGATGTGGTGTTTGAAGATCCGGCTCACCGGGTGATGGGCTGGCAAGCACTTGATGATTACTTCCTTCAGTTATACAAACATGTGACACATTGCCGGTTTGATATTCATCAGACTCTGGTTCAGAACCAGGCCGATCAACAACAGGGCTGCGTGGTCTGGACCATGAATTTCGCCCATCCCCGGATTGATCAGGGCCAGCTTCGTCAGGTGCAAGGCTGTTCTGTGCTTCGGTTTCAGGAGAACCGGGTGATTTACCATCGTGACTATTTCGATCTGGGAGAAATGGTGTACGAAGGTATCCCTATACTGGGCCGGGTCATCAAAACCATTAAGGCAGGTTTGTCATGATGTCGACTGTGCTGATCACTGGCGCCAGCTCCGGCATCGGCGCTCAGCTTGCGAAAGATTATGCCGTTGAAGGCTGGCAGGTGATTGCCTGCGGACGATCACTGGAAAAGTTGCAGCAGGTTGCAAATGTCAGTGAACGGATCACGCCATTGGCCTTTGATATTTCTGATTATCAGGCAACGCATGATGCCTTGGGCGATCCGACCGTCAGGCCAAATCTGATCATTTTGAACGCGGGCACCTGTGAGTATATCGAGCACGGTGAAGTGGATGTGGCTTTGTTTCATCGTGTGTTTGATGTCAATTTCTTCGGCCTGCTGAACTGTATTGAGGCCATGCAGCCTCATTTTACGGAAACGACCCATTTGGTGATGGTCAGTTCATCGGCATCCTTTGTTCCACTCCCGCGGACCGAGGCTTATGGGGCATCAAAAGCCGCAGTCGATTATCTGACCAACAGTCTGAAACTGGACCTGGCAAGACGAGGGATCACAATCACGCTGGTCTCCCCGGGATTCGTTGAAACCCCGCTGACGGATAAAAATGATTTTGAAATGCCGATGCGGGTGAGCACTGAATATGCTTCGCACAAAATTCGTCAGGGAATTGAAAAACGGAAATCCCAAATTCATTTCCCGCCACTGTTCAGCGGGTATCTGAAATTTCTGTCGCTGCTCCCTATGCCGTTGCAGCTGGCGATCGTGAAACGAATGACAGGGAAAAAATAATGAAGATAGCCATTATCGGAACCGGCATTGCGGGACTGACCTGTGCCTGGAAACTGCGCGAACGCCATGACATCACTGTTTTTGAGGCGAATGACTATATTGGCGGACATACCGCGACCGTCGATGTTGAGGTGGAAAGCGGATGCTATGCAATCGACACCGGTTTTATTGTATTTAATGACAGGACTTATCCGAATTTTGAAGACTTGCTGCGGGAAATCGGTATTGGCCGTCAGCCGACTGAAATGAGCTTCAGTGTTCAGAATGAAGCCATCGGACTGGAATATAACGGTCATGATGCGCTGTCTATGTTTGCTCAGTGGCGGAATTTTTTCAGTCCCCGGTATTACCGGTTTATCGGCGAGATCCTGCGGTTTAATCAGCTCGCCAGAGAAGCCAGTCTGGACGAAATGAATCATATCACGCTGGGTGAGTTCCTGAGCCTGCATGAATTCAGTCCGTTTTTCTGCCAGAACTACATCTTGCCCATGGGAGCGGCGATCTGGTCCTCAACTCTGTCGGACATGCGGGCGTTTCCGTTCCCGTTTTTCGCGCGTTTCTTTCGTCATCATGGGTTACTGGAAGTGACCAACCGACCGCAGTGGTTTGTCGTTCCGGGCGGTTCCCGGGAATATGTCCGGAGTCTGGTCCGGGATTTTGAGGATCGGATCCACCTGAACCAACCGGTTCGCCGTGTTGAGCGTTGCGGGCCAGCCATTGCGGTGTCAACGTCACAGGGCACTCACTTGTTCGATCAGGTGATATTTGCCTGTCACAGCAATCAGGCTCTGGCGATGCTTGCCGATCCAACGGTGCAGGAATCACGGGTACTGGGGGCTATTCCTTATCAGGACAATGAGGTTGTTCTGCATACCGATACGAACCTGTTACCGAATACCAGACGTGCCTGGGCAGCATGGAATTATCACCTCCCGCATGCTGCTGACCATGAACACCGGCTTGCGAGCATGACCTACAACATGAACATTCTGCAGGGGCTGTCAGCACCGGAAACCTTCTGTGTGACCCTGAACCGGACTCAGGATATTGATCCTGAAAAGATCCTGCGTCGGTTTACTTATGCGCATCCGGTTTTCAATGTCGCATCCATTGCAGCACAACAGCAGCGTGAACTGATCAACGGTAAGCAAGGATACTGGTTTTGCGGGGCGTACTGGTATAACGGCTTTCACGAAGATGGGGTCCGGAGTGCACTGGACGTGGTCAGAGAGATTGAAATCCTGAAGAGAGATACAGCCCGTGATCGTTCGGAGTTCGTCTCATGAATCTGAGCAGCTTACAGAGCGGTCTGTATGTCGGGCAAGTCCGGCACCGTCGTTTTACTCCGGCAAAGCATGCGTTCAGCTATCCCATGTTCATGCCCTTGATCGAACTCGATGAGCTGGATCTGCTGTGTACTCAGGTGCGCGGGTTCGGACAACGATGGTATCACCCGGTAAGGTGGCGACGGGAAGATTACCTGCGCGGTGAAGGGACGGGCCCCCTGAAAGACAAGGTTTTGGACAAAGTCTTCAAGCTGACGGGGGAGCAACTCACCGGCGGCAGAGTGAAGCAACTTTGTCAGTTACGTTATTTCGGAATCTATTTTAGTCCGATCAACCTTTATTACTGTTTCAACGAACAGGGCGAATGGCGCTGGCTGCTGGCTGAAGTCAGCAACACCCCGTGGAATCAGCGTCATTTTTATGCTGTGCCTGCTGTGTCGGACTGGCATGAAAAGCAATGGTTTCAGAACAAGGCTTTTCATGTGTCGCCCTTCAATCCAATGGCTCAGCATTATTTTTGGCGTTTGAAAGTTTCAGAAAATCAACTGCTTGTTCATTTGGATATTCATGATACTGACGCTGGTGATGTGGTGATGGACGCCACCATGGCTTTGCGCAGACAGGATTTTCGCACGAACGTGCTGTGGCGTTTGCTGCGTCAGACGCCGGTTCAAACCCTGAAAGTGGTTGCCGGAATTTACTGGCAGGCAATGAAACTGTGGTGGAAAGGGGTTCCGTTTCACGGACATCCGCGCACGGCAGCACATGCATCGCCAAAAGACGGCGATTCAAAACACGATTCAGTACCGGATGTGATATCCGGTTCTCTTCAGGGGAATGTGCAACCCCCTTTTCAAAGTTCCGGGAACGGCCCGATACAAAAGTCCGTGTATAAGCCTGGGCAGGATGCCGGGCAACATCATTCAACACATCGCTGAGGTCAGACAATGTCGAATACAGAAACGAAAAGCAGATACAGTACGAAACCGGAAGCCGGCTCAGTCGCCCGGACACTGGTTTTTACGCTGCTGAAGCAACTTCGCTATGCCGGACTGACTTTAGTTGACAGCCGGGGAGATACGCACAGGTTCGGAGATGAGACAGCCGATTGCCAGGCATATGTTCTGGTCAAAGATCCTGCGCTCTACCGCAGACTGCTGCAAGGCGGCAGTATTGCTGCCGGTGAGGCCTATATGGATGGCTGGTGGGATTCGCCGGATATCACTGCTGTCGTACAGGTGCTGGCCCGTAATCTGGCCATGCTGGATACACTGGAGGCGAAGACCAGCTGGCTGACCCGAATCCGTGAGCACTGGCTGCATCTGAACCGACAGAATGATAAAGCCGGCTCGAAGAAAAACATTCTGGCTCATTATGATTTGGGAAATGATTTTTACCGCACATTCCTAGACCCGCAAATGCTGTATTCCTGTGCAATTTACGATTCAGAGAGCGCATCTCTGACGCAGGCCCAGTTCAATAAAATGGACCGGTTATGCCGGCAACTGGAATTAAAGCCCTCGGATCATCTGCTTGAGATCGGAACCGGCTGGGGTGCAATGGCGATCCATGCGGCCAAACATTACGGGTGTCGGGTAACGACCACCACCATTTCAGATGCGCAGTATGAATATGCCAAAGTCCGGGTGGAACAAGAGGGGCTGGCAGATCGGATTACCTTGCTGCGTCAGGATTACCGGGAGCTGACCGGACAATACGACAAACTGGTCTCGGTGGAAATGATTGAAGCGGTGGGGAAAGCCTATCTCGCGACTTATATCCGGAAGTGTCAGTCTTTGCTCAAAGCCGGCGGTCTTTTCGCGATTCAGGCGATCACCATAGCGGATCAGCGTTTTGAAAGTTACAGCAAAGGAGTTGATTTTATTCAGAAACATATCTTTCCCGGCGGTTTCTTACCTTCAGTCACACATTTGGCGCAGAGCCTGACACAGTACAGCGATTTTGTACTGAGAGATCTGAAAGATATCGGTCTGGATTACGCGCGTACTCTGGCGGACTGGCATCAGTTGTTTAACGCCAGTACTGAGAAGTTAATCAAACAGGGATTTGACCAACGTTTCATCCGGATGTGGCGTTATTACCTGTGTTACTGCGAAGGCGGGTTCAGAGAGCAGACGATCAGTACGGTTCAGGTACTTGCCAGCAGGCCGAGATGGGGAGCATGAACGCACTTCAGTTGCGGGAAAACACAGCGCGTTCGACAAAAGCGCTGATTGTCTCCGGACTGGTATTCAACCTGTTCTGGGTCGTGGCCGTCGTGGGCCAGAATGATTGGCTGTGGCTGCTTGGGTTGTCATTGCTGACTTGCTGGGGACGTTATCCGCAGTCGCTGTTCTTTGTTTTGCCTGTAGCCATGCTGGGTTGTGCAATGGACAGCCTCCTGCTCTGGTTGGGAATTTATCAGTTTGAGGGCGGCTTGATCCCGCTCTGGCTGGCAGCGTTGTGGTTGGGGTTTACCAGTTTCCTCTGGTTCATTCATCGCAACTTAAGACGCTATTCAGTTGTGATCTTGTTATTCGCAGGAAGCCTGGGCGGCGCAAGCAGCTATCTGGCAGGCCTAAAACTGGGTGCCATTGTTTGGCCGCTGGGGACAAAAGTTACCTTTTTGATTGTCAGCGGTTGCTGGCTGGCTTTCACTGCGCTGGTATGGATTTGGCGACTTCGATAGAGGAGAAGTGTCATGCGTCTGTTGAAACGTTCCGAGCTGGGTTTACTCATGCTTCTGACCCCGCTGTCAGCGCTGGCGACGGGCCCCTGGCAGATGTGGCCGACCGTTGGTGAAGCCACTTTAAAATGGGGACCCTGGGTCATATACGATTCTCAGCTCCGCTCACCTTCCGGGCAATATAAACCGGACCAGGTGTCATCTTTAGCGCTGGTGATCAAGTATCGGCGGAATATACCCAAAGACGACTTGCTGGAAGCAACGGATGAGCAATGGCAAAAGTTGGGTTTCCCTGCAATGAAGCGGCAGCGTTGGCTGAGGGTTCTGGCTGATATCTGGCCGGATGTGCGTCAGGGGGATCGGTTGATTTTCGTGGTCCATCCTGCCGGCGGCACTTTTTATCAGGACAATCGGGTGATTGGAGAGGTCCGTGATCAGGAAATGGCGAAAGCATTCCTGAATATCTGGCTCTCACCCGATACAGAATACCCTGAACTCAGAAAGCAGCTGATTGGTCAGGCATAGCGAAACATCGTTCAGCTTTCACTTATTGGCAGGAGAATCAGTATGCAACGTATGATCAGATTACCGGCTTTGTTCATTTTGATATGGCTTGGGATATCGGTACTCAGTGGTTGTTCGACGTCAGTGGAAGAACATCAGTATCAACGTCCGAAGCTGGATCTGTTCCATTATTTTGAGGGCAATGTGAAGGCTTGGGGAATGCTCCAGGATCGCTCGGGGAAGCAAACCCGCCGGTTTTCGGTGGATATTACCGGAACGATTCAGGGCAATGTGCTGACGCTGAAAGAACATTTTGTCTTCGATGATGGTGAAAAGCAGCAACGGATCTGGACGATTACCCGTCACGCTAATGGGCGGCTGACCGGTACAGCCGGTGATGTTGTCGGGGAAGCAACCGGGGAAGTACAGGGAAATGCTCTGAACTGGCAGTATACGCTGCGGGTCCCGGTTGATGACACCACGTACGATATCGCTTTTGATGACTGGATGTTTCTGCAGGATGATTTCCGGATGTTCAATGTGGCCCGGATGAGTAAATGGGGATTTCATGTCGGCACTGTCACCCTGTTTTTTGAAAAGGGGTGACAGCGTCACTGGTGGTGCTTCGTGTTACGACGTTGCGGCCCGGGCCAGGGCAACCATACGTTTCAGCAGCCATCTGAGCAGGGTCGGTATATGGTCGATTTCACTGCTGTCTGTAAATTCAACCATGGCCAGCGCGACATCCGGCTTCGCATGATGTTTCAGGGCTTTCTGAATAATTTTCTTCGGTGGTGCCGGATAATCGGCAGAGACACGGGCCAGTCTCCGGAACAAGGGCTCGTAACCGTGGTTAAACAGATAATGCTCAATATCCAGATCAGGGAGCATGGTCAGCCGGTGTTTGTCAGATTCACTGCCCAGCATATGGCGGACCGTTTCTGCATATTTTTTCCCGGCGGCATCTCCGTCGGTAATTACATGCCATTCGATGCCCATCAGTTTGGCAATCTTGATGATAGGCCTTAAACCGCTTTGGGCGAATTCGATAACCTGCACCCCTTCAGAAGCAAAGTTATAACCGCAACGATAAGCGAATTCATTCAACAGCCAGACTTCCGTTTCACCTTCGACCAACAGCCAGGCGCGGGCATAGAGCGCCGCAGGACGGTGTAACCGGACATGAAAACCAACCCGGCGCAGCTCATCACGGCTCAGGCTGTGTTTGTCCAGGCTGTAGACCCGGGTTCTGTCCGGTTCCCGGTTGAGTTTTTTAATACTGTGAAGCGGTACGACAGAAGCCAGCTCCGGACTGTTGGTCGTCAGTATTTTCTGCATGGGCATGTTTGCGACAAATGCCCAGGCCTGGTGCAGAATAATCGGATGAAGACGACCTTCCGGATCTTCCAGTACCATAATGGGACGGGAGATCCGTTTCAGTTCAACCGGACCACGGGCACGGATATAGGCATTTATCAGCCCCATCAGAACCAGTTTGTTTTGCTTGGTCATTTCAGGACGGGCAAGCATTTCCAATGGGTTGGGGGAGTACTGGTTATGTTCGGGCAAGTGAATATGCTCGGAACGGGAAACCTTGTGGTGCGGTGTGAATGCAAAGTAATGTTCTACCAGTGTCCGTAATGCCCGGATGCTGCTTTTGATTTCATCCCCGCTGACATAACCGGGCCGGGTCAACAAGCGACGACAGGTATTATCCAGCCGTCGTTCAACGCGCATATTGATATCGTTTTTCAGCTCCTGATTGTTTTCATCCGGCTTCTCATTCCAGTCCATCCGCATCTGTCTTGCGTCTCTCATACGTACAATCGGATGGAGTACCATGAGCTGTTTGACGAGCTTTTGCGTCTCTTTACACGGGATAATGTCACCGCTTGTATTCAGGAAGTTGCGCTCTGTGGTGACTTTGTCTTCTTCACGCTCACTGCTGATTTGGTAGTAAAGCTGTTTGTTTTCTTTCCCGAGGTTAACCCAGACGGGCTCAAAGGCTTTGTATCTTCTGGCTTTATGCTCACCCGGATAATCTTCCACCCAATTGAGAATGATCTGAAGTTGAGAGACTTTGGTGTGGCCCAGAGAATAGTCTGCGTGAAAATCTGAGAAATTGAAGTTATGGAATTTGCCGTCAGGAGACAGCGCAATACTGAGCGCATCCAGCAGCGACGATTTACCCCAGGTGTTTTCACCAATGAGCACGGTCAGTTCATTTAGCGTCAGAGACAAGCGTCTGATGCCTCTGAAACCCGAAATTTCAATTCTGCTTAAATGCATAATTCACCAGCCATTTTCTTCTTCTCTTCTAAGCCTATAGCATTCGCGGCCAATGTGTGCATGGAGATGGTCACAAAATTGTCTGAACCCGTTGATTTTTATAACGAATGATAAAAGTATGATGCAACTTGTGATGTCTTGCCCGGATTGTTATAGTCCGCCAGATATGAAAGCACGGGCAATGGCTTTGTATTTACAAGACTTAAACACGGGCATAAGTGCCGGTTATTCAGGAGTTGGCTGATGGCAAAAATTATTCACACCATGGTGCGTGTACACGACCTGGAGAAATCGCTGGCTTTTTATAAGCAGGCACTGGATTTAGACATTTCTTCTCGTCTGGACTTTGATGACTTCAGTCTGGTCTACCTGAGAAATGATGAAAACGATATGGAACTGGAACTGACCTGGAACAAAGGGGCGGAGCCATACACCCATGGCAGTGGCTATGGTCATATTGCAGTCGCCGTCGATGATCTGGATGCAGAGCATGAAAAATTCAAAGCACTGGGGTATGCACCATTAGATATCAAAGAGTTCTCCCGGGACGGACAGTTAATTGCACGTTTCTTTTTTGTCCTGGATCCGGACGGTTATAAGATTGAAGTGCTTCAGCGCCACGGGCATTATCAATAATTGTGCCGGGATTCAAAAGGCAGCCTATCCGCTGCCTTTTGTGTATTCTGCCAGAGTAAATGATGATATTTTCATGACAGATGAGATATTCATCCCCTTCTTCGTAACCTTTGCTGTATGATTCTAAGGATTATGTGATAACAATCATATCCGACTGCAACATTCATGGAGAACACCAAGCCTGTATGACCCAAAACAATAAAGCTCAAATTACCATTGCTCATATCAACGATACACATTCCCACTTTGAACCTTCTGCGGTGCTGCTGACATTACCTGAGCATGTCATTCATCCTCATTCTCTGACAGAAAGTACCAGCCACGGGAAGACAACGGTGTACGCCAGCTGCGGTGGTTTTGCGCGGGTATCTACGGCGGTAAAAGAAGCCAGAAAATATGCTTACCTGAACGGGCGTGAATTTATGTTTGTTCACGCCGGTGATTGTTTCCAGGGAACCTTGTACTTTTCTTTGTTTAAAGGACAGGCGAATGCCCGGTTACTGAATGCTGTCGGGGTTGAAGCCATGGCGCTGGGGAATCATGAGCTGGATATGGGCAATTCGCTGGTGGCAGATTTTCTGGATCAGGTGAACTTTCCGATGATGGCCGGTAACTGGGATCTCAGTCAGGAAGATCAGACAAAGCGGAACCCGTTGCGCGACAAGTCCAATCTGTATGCATACGACAACATCACTGGCTGTGCACGATATATCGTCAAAGAGGTGCAGGGTGAGCCGGTTGCGCTTTTTGGTCTGACGATCGAAAACATGGATAAAATCGCCAATCCGGATCCGGATACCTCTTTCCGTTCAGTGGTACAAGTGGCAGAAAATACGATTGCTGCTTTGCGTGACAAAGGAATCAATAAAATTGTTCTGCTCAGCCACCTGGGATACGAACGGGATTTGGAGTTGGCAGCGCAGATTGATGGTCTGGGCGTCATTATCGGCGGTCATACCCATACCATGCAGGGTGATTTCACCAATATCGGTTACGGCGAAACGGATCAGTACGCAATTCAGGTGAATGGTACTTGTGTTGTTCAGGCAGGGTGCCACGCACTCGCGCTGGGTCAGATACATATAGATTTTGCTGCTGATGGTACCGTTGAGCAGGTCAGTGGCGGTAATCAGCTGTTGCTGGGACGCCAGTTCACGCTGGATGCAACCCGGAATGAGCATTTGGACCCGGACTGTCATGAAGCGGTCAAAAACTATCTGAAAGAACAAACCAACATCAGTATGTGCGCCAAAGATCCGGTGATCGAAAATATTCTGAATCTGGATTACCGGCCAGCTGTTCGCGAGCGTCAGACGAATCATGTCGCGGATATCACTGAAACGCTGCGTCATGTCCGTGTACCGGACAGTCACGGCGGCAGCGCGATTGCCCCTTTGGTGGTAGAAAGCTTTGTTCGCCAGGGACGTCTTGCGGGATATGATGTTGATTTCGGGATTCACAATGCTGGTGGGGTGAGAACGTCACTCAATCCGGGGCCGATCTCATCTGCTGATATTGCAGGCCGGCTGCTTCCTTTTGCGATTGGTCTGATGGTTTATCAGGTGAAAGGGGTCAAGATACGGGCAGCGCTGGAAGGTGCCATTGATAATGCCGTGGATAATGGCGTGGAAGGTACCGGAACCGGCAGTTTCCCGTATACCGCATTTTTACGTTTCACGTATCGCTGTTGTCAGCCGAAAGGACAGCGAATTGAAGCGCTGGAGTTCTTCAAAAATGGCCAGTGGCAACCGCTTCGGGATGATGAAGTGTATACCTCAGTTTCTTCCGGTTACACCGCGACAGGAAAAGAAGGCTATCAAGCGTTGCTGGATTGTGAAATGGCGCCGGTTTCACTGGACTGCACGATGGCAGAAGCCTTTGAAAGTTATGCGCGGGAACAACAGGTTCTCTCTGCACCCCAGAACGATCTCATCACTTATATTCCTTGCGAGTGTGAAGCTCACGAACAGGAACAAGGCGCGGCTTAATTCATTCGTGCGTCATTCATTCAGCCTGGCGATTGAGTCAGGCTTTTTTATGGCAGAAGGTGAATTTCTAATCAATTTTTAATGCCTCCGGCTATTCCGTCGACTTCTTCTTGATAAGTCAGTTAGTCAGGGGGTAGTGATGAATCGTGATTGGATGGATGCGTTTTTGATTGGTGTTTGGGTGGTGGCCTGGAGCGCACTGATGTACTGGATGCCAGTCAGCGGGATATAAGCAGAGACCGTACGTTACGGTCTCTGTTTTGTTCATTCGGTGATCAGGCGCAAGCAGTCTCAGGACCTACTTCTTCAATTTCGTGATGCTTCGCCAGTTGTGCGAGCCGGTAAGCGGCCAAGTCCTCGATGGTTAACACCGGCATTTGATGCTTCTGCCCAAAGGTAATGACCTCAGGTAAACGGGCCATCGTACCGTCTGGATTGGTCAGCTCGCAAAGTACGCCAAATGGCTGACGTCCGGCCAGACGCATCAGGTCAATGGTTGCTTCTGTATGGCCCCGGCGTCCCAGTACGCCTTCGGAATTGGCTTTCAGGGGAAACACATGGCCGGGTCTGTTCAAGTCTCCCGGTTTTGCATTTTCTGCGATAGCGGCTTTGATCGTGGTGACGCGATCTGCTGCGGAGACACCGGTGGTGACGCCTTCTGCAGCTTCAATAGTGACGGTAAAACCAGTCTGGTTTGCACTGGTGTTATTTTTAACCATCATCGGTAATTCAAGCTGATCAACCCGTTCCTGGGTCAGGCAGAGACAAATGATACCGGAACATTCGCGAATCATCAGTGCCATTTGCTCAGCGGTGAGTGTGTCGGCAGCAAAGATAATATCACCTTCGTTTTCACGATCTTCATCGTCGACGACCAGGACACCACGGCCTTCCCGTATGGCCTGAATACCGGCTTCAACCCGCTCAAAAGCGGAACCGAAAGGGGAAAGTAAAGACTGATTCATGGTATTAACTCCAACATGATTTTTCGTTACCAGAATCAGGGCGCAACAAGACAGCGTTTCAGCCAAGGCTGAAATAGCTTTACAGAAAAGCGCGATCAGGCAAGTCACAGACTCGCTGATCTGTTGTAAAAGCAAGAGAAAATCCCCGCTGATCCTCTTCCATCCGGACTATAACCGTCGGCTCTGGACTCACCATACGTTCAGGATGCATGGTTACACCAGATCTGCTGACCTTCATCCACACCAAAGTGTGACAGCGATGAAGCGCTCGCGGGCTTCCGTGAAAACAGTGTGTTATGAGTTGCTGTTTTCAACAGTTACCGCCGGTGGGGAATTTCACCCCGCCCTGAGAATACTTGCTGATAATAATGAAGTTTCTCACCAGAGAGCAAGACAAGTCTCACATTCTGAGCGATTCATGATCTTAACGACATGATTTATGGATGATTTGCTTGAAAAGCGAACGGTTTTTCGTCGGGGAAATAAGCAGACATGATAATTCAGATCTATGACCGGATCTGACATTGGCAGGTTCTTGAGTGATTATCGGAGCGAATACATTGCCAGTTCAAGATTCATTGTCGTGTTGCTGAAAGGGTTTTAGAGGCTTTCAGGCCGTGCTGATGATACACAGCCTGTTAGAGAACGTGATGATTATGCAGCGGATGACTGGCTCCGTGATCCGGAGAATAAACTGTTCCCCAGCCATTTCAAGACTAACGGCATGGTATAGATAGGCAATTGCAGAGCGCCAATGAGAGGCAGATAATCGGGTCCAAGGGCTGATCCGGCTACGGTAAATGTTAAAAGCACATTTCGGTTTGCAGAAGTAATCCCTGCTAACAGGCCGTCTTGCAGGCTTCGTCGCATAAATAAAAGAAAGCCTGTCACAAAAAATACAACGCAAATGGCCATCCCGTAACCAAAGTAAATCAACCCCTGTTGCCATGAGTGATCAAAAAGATCACGGAAATCTGCAACCAGCCCCAGCGGGAATGCAGGGACCAGCAGAATTGTCACCTGAGCTATTTTGCTGTGGGCACGTTTCAGAATCTGGTTCGGGATATAGCGATGACTCAGGGCCGATAACAGCATCGGACCAAAGATAAAGATCATCAGACGCTGAAAGTAACTGAGTAAATCCAGTTGAAAGCTATCTTGCTGGAACAGGACCAGGTTCATGTACAGAACCACTGGCATCAACAGGGTGGTGGCAATTGTCATGGCCATGGCTGCCATGACATCTAATCCGACTGAACGGGCAATGGCTGGTGTGGCAAACAAAGAACCTGTCGCTGCAACTGCAGTGATCGCAAGAATCAAGGTGTCTGAAGCACCCAGCATGTACGCTGTGGCGGCAGTGAAGATTGAGAGTAAAGCTGCATGATAAAACGCGTATAACCAAGTCCTGATTTGAAATAATAATCTGATGAGATCGCCTTGTTTTATTCCAATTAACGTAAATAGCATCAGAAAGAAAAGAATATAAGGAAGGAAGGGGAATATGGCAGAAGAAATATCCGGAAAGATAAATCCTGTGAAGGCTGCAAGGATTAATAAGATTGATGAGTGTCTCGCAAGCAGGGCTAACATGTTCAAACCTTTTTTATTGTTAATGTAATGTGATTTTGGCTTTGGTGAATCACGTGCAATACGCTAAATAGGCATAAATAGATACCATTTTGCGACAGATTATTCACTCCCTGAGCGTATTTATTTTTTACCATTTCAGAGCTTGAAACCTTTGGTTAACAGATTAGTTTTTCTTATCTATCGTGGGAAAAAATGTCATTTTCAGTTCAAAAATCAAGCGGTTAGTATTTGCCCTGTAGAACAACAACTAACCAAATTTTTGAGAGGCAATCATGGCACAGGCAATGCACTACAATACCATCGCAACTCAGGACGCAATGGATAAAAAAGCCTATTCGCTGAATATCAAAGGATTGATTGCACACGCGCTGGACGTTTTATTCCCTCATCAGGACTCTGTGAAAACCTATCAGGTTTCTCAGCTTCCGGTTCACTTACAAAAAGACATTGGTCTGATTCGTTAAGTTAGAATGTCCTGAAGAGAACATCTGAAGCGCCGACCTAGGGTCGGCGTTTTTTTATGCTGAATTTTTCTTATCTGAAAACTTACGTAAAACCGCATCTATCTCTCTGAGTTAGAACATTTTCATCATTGTTATCAGATTTTCATCTGGTTGGGTTTATTTTACAGAAGCATATGGCATGATAGTGTCATGCATTCAATCGAAGAGGAGTATCTTCGTGGGTTTTTGGTCAAAACTCTTTGGAAAGCAACCCATTCAGTCGCAGCCCGTTGAAGACACACCGGAAGAATACAAGGGATATTTGATTTATCCTGAGCCAATTGCTGAAGGTGGTCAGTTTCGTATTGCGGGTCGGATTTGCAAAGAATGTGATGGTGAATTGAAGACGCATTCTTTTATTCGTTCGGATTTACTCGCGAGTAAAGAAGATGCAAAGTCTTTGATGTTGAATAAAGCCAAAATGTTCATCGATCAGACTGGTGAGGCCATGTTCCGGTAAGCAATCGTGTTGTCAAAAAGGAGTGATGGCAACACGTGACAACCAGCTTTAGAGGCCGGCACTTTTTCAGGGGTTGCCGGGCCACAGTTTCAGCCATTCAGGTGAAACCAGTGGTTAGCCCCGGGTATTTGTTGGGAGAAAACGGTAGATAGTGGTGATGCTGATCAATGAAGCTTCGGTCATTTTGTCGGAATCTGAAGATCAGCTCAGAACTGTAGTTCTGCCCGTGAGTCATTGATGTCATTCACTTCAACGGAAGCGAATCACATCCGTTTTTTAGTCTCAAATTAAAGAGTGTTGTATTTGTTCCTTTCGCTTCAGGCAGTGTTGTGAAGCACTGGAAACGAAATGTGTACAATTTTGCTACTGTTCAGGGAATAACGATGCAGATAGGTGTGCCTAAAGAAAGCCTCGCGAATGAAACGCGAGTTGCTGCGACGCCGAAAACGGTTGAGCAGCTGTTGAAAATGGGATTCAGTGTCGCAGTAGAACACGATGCTGGTATACATGCGAGTTTTGATGATGCCGCATTTGAGGCCGCAGGTGCCAGTGTTGTCTCTGCGGATGAGGTCTGGCAATCAGATCTGATTTTCAAAGTGAATGCCCCAACTTTTGATGAAATTGATCGCCTCAAAGACGGAGCCAGTCTGGTCAGCTTTATCTGGCCGGCCCAGAATCCTGAATTGATGGAGAAGCTCTCCAGTAAAAATATCAATGTCATGGCAATGGATTCAGTGCCGCGTATCTCACGTGCTCAGGCGCTCGACGCACTGAGTTCTATGGCCAATATTGCTGGTTATCGTGCTGTCGTTGAAGCTGCCCATGAATTTGGTCGTTTCTTTACCGGCCAGATTACGGCTGCAGGTAAAGTTCCGCCGGCAAAAGTTCTGGTGGCAGGCGCCGGTGTTGCTGGCCTGGCAGCCATTGGTGCAGCCGGTAGCCTGGGTGCTATTGTTCGTGCGTTCGATGTTCGTCCTGAAGTAAAAGAGCAGGTTGAATCGATGGGCGCTGAGTTCCTTGAAGTCGATTTTAAGGAAGATACCAGCACTGGCGATGGTTATGCCAAAGAAATGTCTGACGAATTTAACCGTGCTGCAGAACGTTTATATGCTGAGCAGGCGAGAGATGTAGATATTATCATCACAACGGCACTGATTCCGGGCCGTCCCGCCCCGCGTTTGATCACTCAGGAAATGGTTGACTCCATGAAACCGGGCAGTGTGATCGTTGACCTTGCTGCTGCAAATGGTGGTAACTGTGCTTATACCGAGGCTGATAAAGTTGTTACAACGCCAAATGGTGTGAAAATTATCGGTTACACAGATATGGTCAGCCGTTTACCGAACCAGTCCTCCCAACTTTACGCAACAAACTTAGTGAATCTGATGAAGTTGCTGTGTAAAGAGAAGGACGGAAACATCAATATCGATTTTGATGATGAAGTGCTTCGGGGCCTGACTGTTGTGAAAGCCGGTGAAGTGACCTGGCCAGCACCACCGATTAAAGTTTCCGCTGTACCGCAGCAAGAAACGAAAGCCGTTCAGCCAGTTGTCAAAGCTGAAAAAGCGCCTATGGCGCCAGCGAAGAAGTATGGCTTGATGGCTGTGGGGATCTTACTGTTTGGCTGGGTCGCGAACGCTGCTCCGGCTGAATTCCTTTCTCACTTTACGGTCTTTGTTCTGGCGTGCGTGGTTGGATACTACGTGGTCTGGAATGTCACGCATGCACTGCATACGCCATTGATGTCGGTCACGAATGCTATTTCCGGCATCATCATTGTCGGTGCGCTGTTGCAAATTGGTCAGGGAATTGGCGCCGTGTCTTTCCTTGCCTTTATTGCTGTTCTCATTGCAAGTATCAATATCTTTGGTGGTTTTACAGTCACCAAGCGGATGCTTGAAATGTTCCGTAAAGATAAGTAAGGGAGTTGTCACCAATGTCTGCAGGAATTGTACAAGCGGCCTACATTGTTGCTGCTGTCCTTTTTATTTTGTCGTTGGCGGGCTTATCCAAGCAGGAATCCGCTAGGTCTGGTAACTATTTTGGGATGGTCGGGATGGCCATCGCACTGATTGCGACCATTTTCGGTCCGGAATCTGCCGGTACAGGCTGGATTATTCTGGCGATGATTATCGGTGGTGCGATTGGTATTCATTATGCCAAGAAAGTTGAAATGACACAGATGCCTGAGCTGGTCGCGATTCTTCACAGTTTCGTGGGGATGGCAGCGGTCTTAGTTGGCTTTAATACTTTTCTCGATCACGGCGAGCCATTATCGGGTGCCATGCAAAACATTCATCTGGTTGAAATCTTCCTGGGTGTGTTTATCGGTGCCGTAACCTTTACCGGCTCTGTCGTCGCATTCGGTAAGTTGCGTGGCACCATGTCATCCAAACCGCTGATGTTGCCGCACCGGCATAAGCTGAATCTGGCTGCTGTTCTGGTCTCTGTCTTTTTACTGATTGTTTTTGTTGACCCGGATCCATCCATTTTTCCACTGATTCTGGTGACGCTGATCGCGTTTGCTTTTGGTTACCACCTGGTGGCATCCATTGGTGGGGCTGATATGCCAGTTGTTGTTTCCATGCTGAACTCATATTCCGGATGGGCAGCTGCGGCAGCGGGTTTCATGCTGGCAAATGATCTGTTGATCGTGACGGGGGCGCTGGTTGGTTCTTCTGGTGCGATTCTGTCATACATCATGTGTAAGGCAATGAACCGCTCGTTTATCAGTGTGATTGCAGGTGGATTTGGTACTGATGGTGCTGTGTCTTCAGGTGATGAAGAGGTCGGTGAACATCACGAAGCGTCTGCCGAAGAAGTGGCTGAAATGCTGAAAGATGCCCGCTCTGTGATTATCACGCCGGGGTATGGTATGGCTGTAGCGCAGGCGCAGTATCCTGTCCACGAGATTACAGAAAAGCTCCGTGCGAAAGGTGTCAATGTTCGCTTTGGGATTCACCCGGTTGCAGGTCGTCTGCCTGGCCACATGAATGTTCTACTTGCTGAAGCCAAAGTACCTTACGACATCGTCCTGGAAATGGATGAAATTAATGACGATTTCCCGGAAACAGATGTGGTATTGGTTATTGGTGCAAATGACACGGTGAACCCGGCGGCGATGGAAGATCCAGGCAGTCCAATCGCAGGGATGCCCGTGCTGGAAGTATGGAATTCCAAGCATGTGATTGTATTCAAGCGTTCAATGAATACCGGTTATGCAGGTGTTCAGAACCCGCTGTTCTTTAAAGACAATACACAGATGTTGTTTGGGGATGCCAAAGAAAGTGTAGAAAATATTGCGCGCTTTCTTTAAGAACTGATGTTCGTTTATGACAAACGCCGCTCTCTGAGCGGCATTTTTATGTCTGCGGCAAAGAGGCTCTCTGGTCACCGGGGGCCAACCTAACTCTTCGAAATGGTCATAAACGAAATTCATGACGATTTTTGTCCAAGCCCTTATAGTTAGCTGATCTCATGACAATTTTCTGACAAACCGGGTGAAGTGAGTGTTACACTGTCGCGCTATGAAAAAGTATGTCTTGATTATTTCTTTATTGTTTACTGGCTGTCTTCGTGCAGAGACGGAAAGCTTGCCTGATCGTATGGCAGCGGCCCGTGCTGAGCTGCTATCCAGTAAACCCTTAGCGACATACGATTTTCGACAGTTACAAAGCCGATATCCGACACCTTTATTGCTGCCATCCAGTCTTTTACCCCAATCGGCTAAGTATCCGCTGGCTGCACTGCGCCACCTTTATCAGAGTATGGAAACCTGTAAGGGACCATGGCCGGTCAGCCCCTTGGTGACTCACCCGGTGGTGTTCACACGCGCGATGTGTAACAACACGGTTTTACCCAGAGGCTGGTTTGTGCGGGCGGGGTATATTCATCCCGGTGGCGGGAGTTATGCTGCCCGCTATCTGGAGAAATTTCCGAACCGGCAAAAAGAACTGGAGCCGTACCTTCATATTCAGGAAAGGGAACTGGCTGCAACAGATACTGTGCTTGGGCGCTTGCAGCGCATGAGCAGTGAAGAAATTCGGGTGTTTATTGCCGGCGCGGAAGCTTTTGTTTCCAATGGAGAGCTCTGGATTCGCAATGGCAACGAATACTTTATTTACGATCAACCAACCTGGGCTCATGCACTAGCTCAGCATGATTTGCACTTTACCCGCCTGATCGCGACTGATTTTTGTCTGGTCAAGAGCGGTAATATCTGCTGGCAGGAAGAAGATAAATCTCATTTGACTACCTATCTTCTAGCAGGCCTTTTGGTTGTGAATATCGGCTTGCTGATGGGGTGGGTCATGTACCGTTGGCGAATCCGTCGTCGGGCATTGCAGGAGCGCATGCTGGTTCTGCAAATTCTGACTCACGAGCTTCGAACACCCATCGCAAGTCTGAGCATGACGGTGGAAGGATTCCGTCGTCACTTTGATGCTTTGCCTGAAACCCTATATGATGAGTTCAGGCGATTAACTGAAGACTCACGGCGTTTGCGGCAACTGGCTGAGGCCAGTAAGGATTACTTGCAGGCGAATCATCAGGAGTTGAGTGTTCAGCATCTCGAGTCTTTTAATGAATGGATTGACTTTATTGCTGAACCTTATGATGTGACGCTGTCACTTACTGATGACCGTGCGGTAAACATCAATATGTACTGGCTTGGAACCTGCATTGATAACTTGCTGTCCAATGCTCAAAAATACGGAAAAGCACCGATTGAATTAACGTCATCGTTCAAAGATGGAAAGCTGATTGTCATCGTCAAAGACCAGGGAAGTTTAGGTAGCAAGGATTGGGCCCGGCTGAGAAAGCCGTTCGTGAGTGAAAAGGGCCTTGGATTAGGACTGACAATCGTTGAATCGATGATCCGTCGAATGGGCGGGCGGATGAAACTGATAGGTCCGCCAACCACTTTTATTTTGGAGATACCGTGTGAATCAAACTCTGCTACTGGTTGAAGATGACCGCAACCTTGCTGATGGTTTGCTCGAATGTTTGAAAGAAGCAGGCTATGAATGTCTGTACGCTGACTGTGCAACCAACGTGGCACCGCTATGGCCAAATGCTGATCTGGTTGTTCTGGATCGCCAGTTACCGGAAGGTGACTCTCTGTCTTACCTCGAAGACTGGTTAAAGCTGAAGTCTGTACCGGTTATTTTGTTAACGGCGATGGTTTCTGTGAATGATAAAGTCATCGGCCTGGATTCTGGAGCTAAAGACTACCTGACCAAGCCTTTTGCAGAAGAAGAACTGTTAGCCCGGATTCGAGTGCATCTGCGTAATGGCGACTCAGAGCCACAAAACGCGAATATTATTTCGATTGGTGAAACCCTGATCAACCTTGAAAGCCGGGAAGTGAAGCAGAAAGGTGAGTCAGTCACGCTGACCCGAACGGAGTTTGAACTGCTGGTTTTCCTTGCGAAACATTCCGGCCGAGTGTTCACCCGCGATGAATTATTGGATCAAGTCTGGGGATACAACCATTACCCGACAACGCGAACTGTCGACACCCACATTCTGCAGCTCCGTCAAAAGCTGCCAGGCATCGAAATCGAGACGCTGCGTGGGGTCGGCTACCGGATGAAAGCGCCGCAAGAATGAAGTCGTTGTGGGTTTCTCCTGTCTTAGGGGTGGTCGCCTGGATGTTGATCGCCCCTCAGGCTTCTGCAAAGTGGTTTGTGGGAAAGGACCTGTATACCGTTGCCCATCAGCGATTGCTGGAGGGAAATACGGCGGCCAGTTTCGACACCATGGTCCAGGCATGGCAGCAAAACCCGACGGATGAACAGCAGGCGAATTTGAATGACTTACTGGAGCTTGCCATCACAGAAGATTGTGGTTTCAGTTTGAAACAAAGGAGTTTGCCGGAGTGGTTGTCGAAAGTTGCGATTCGCCGTGAAGTCATACAGAACCTGAATCAGGTTTTGCTGAGACTGTCGATTACCGGTATTACCCGGGAAAAGCAACTGAGCGTTACCTTTTCCCGCTGGCCGAACAGCGACTTTCAGCTCCCGAATCCGACAATTTCGGAAAGCGGACTGTTTGTGTCTGAATCACGTCGTTTAGATGAACCGCTGTCCGCGGGGTTGTATCAACTGACAATCTCAGCAGACAACGACAGGCGCTGGAGTTCCTGGGTCATATTGACCAAGCCTGATCCCAAACAAAAGATTGGCTGGAAAGACAGTAAAAACTGGCGAATCGAGCGGGAAGTGCTGCCGAATACGACTTGTCCGTCCCCGGTATTGTCTATGAGTCTGTTTGATTTAAATGATACAAACTGGACTCCTATCTGGACTCAGGATGTGGATGGGAAACTGCCGACCAGCTTGCCGGCGATTGATGTACCTGATGGTCGATATTGGCTGAGTGTTGGTCTGGTCGAGAGCCGCTGGCAGGGCGATATTTCGATCCTGGATATTCAGCGTATCACCCGACCTGTCGATTATCCGGATTTTTGAACATTGAAAGCCAGGACGAATGAGTCCTGGTTTTTTGTGCTGAATCAAACCTGAATTTGGCGCACATGATAAGATTGACGTTTTGCTGTCACCCGAGATGATGTATGCAGATCGTTGATAAAGCCTCAGCACTTCGCATCCCCCCGTTTTTTCGTCTGGCCTTCCGGCCGTTCTTTCTGTCAGCCAGCCTGTTTTCCGTCGTTGCTATGTTACTGTGGGCGCTGTTTTGGTCAGGTAACGCACTACTCCCGATGTATGGTCATCCTATTTGGTGGCATGCTCATGAGATGCTGATCGGTTTTACGGGCGCCATGATTGTCGGATTTCTTTTGACGGCCGTTCAAAACTGGACAGGGGTGCCCGGAGTAAATGGATGGAAGCTGGCATCCATCTTTTTTGCCTGGTTTGCGGCACGTTTACTTTTGTTGCTTGCTTCACCGCATTTCGCATGGATGATCATCGATCAGGCATGGCTCATCCTTGCCCTTTGCTATCTTTCAATTCCTATCATGGTCAGAAGACAGTGGCGAAACCTGTTTTTTGTGCCGCTTCTGTGTATGCTGCTATTTTTGAATATTCGCATGCATGGTGTCACCTTGGGCTGGGGAACGGTTGGGCTAAGAGGCATTGCATTGCAAATCGTTCTGTTAATTGCGGTACTGATGTCTGTGATGGGAGGGAGAGTGATTCCGTTTTTCACGGCCAGAGGAACGCAAACAGAGCCGATTACACGTATTCCATGGTGTGAACATCTTGCACTTTGGCCTATGTGGCTGGTTTTTCTTGCGGCTGTGGTGATAAACCCTGAGTTGCCTTCATCTTGGTTCGGCTGGCTGTGTGTGGTTTCAGCATTGGTGCAAATTCCGCGTATTTTGCGGTGGCGCAGTCTGAAAACTGTCAGAATTCCTTTGCTCTGGATGTTACATCTGGCTTTTTACGCCACAATACTGGGCGTATTGCTGATAGGCTTGTCGCAATTGATGCCGCAATCAGTCAGTTACAGTATCGCAGTACATGTACTGACGGTGGGTGGTATTGGTTGTATGGTGCTGGCGATGATAGCGCGTGTCTCCTTAGGGCATACAGGTCGAATCTTGCAGACTGGAAAATGGATACAGCTGGCATTTGTTGCTTTGGTGTTTGCACTGTGTGTCAGAACTTTACTGATTGCGTTATTTCCATCGCTCACTATGCAGGCTTATGTTTTATCAGCATTATTGTGGGCGCTTTCTTTCGGGATTTTTGCCGTGGTCTTCTGGCCGATTTTAACGCGCGCGCGTCCGGACGGGCACCCAGGGTAGGCATGAATGAATTGAAAGTGACACACTTCGGAAGAGTCGTTAGAATGGCCTCCCTTTCAGATTGATGTACAGGACCCGTTATGTTTGGTGACTCGTCTGTTTCTCTGTCTCATGCAGAGCAGCAAAAAGCAGCAGAGAAAATTCATGAGCTGATGGCAACAGGTATGAGCAGCGGCGAAGCGATTAGATTGGTTGCAGAGCAGATCCGCCAGGAAAAAAGCGAAAGCAAAGAAAGTTAATCTGCCTGGAACTGTGTTTATAGAAAAGGGGGCTTTGCATGATCGCAAAGCCCCCTTTTTGAATGTTTGAGAGTTGCCGTTATTCTGCGTCGTCGTAGATCGTCGGAATGGGCTGTCGCTTATGCTGGGTTGCGCGATAAATACCGGTTAATTTTTCTTTGACCGAATTGCTGACTGCTTTTCCTTCGAGGAAATCATCAATTTCGTCATAGCTCAGCTGGAGTGCATCTTCGTCGGCTTTCTGCGGCGTCAGACATTCTAAATCTGCCGTCGGAACTTTGTGCACGAGTTCGTGTGGTGCGCCCAGATAATCTGCAATCTGGCGAACCTGACGTTTACTTAAGCCAAAGAGGGGGGCAAGGTCACATGCGCCATCACCCCATTTGGTGTAAAAACCCGTAATGTTTTCAGCAGAATGGTCAGTTCCCAGTACCAGGCCGCCAACAAGGCCGGCAATTTCATACTGCGCAATCATGCGGGTACGTGCTTTGACATTCCCTTTGACGAAGTCGACTTTGCCTTCATCCTGAGGAATCAGATCTGTATGGGCCAGAGCATCCAGTGTAGCGGCATGTGTGCCATCAACACCGTTTTTGATATTGACTGAGACTGAATGCGAGGGTTGGATAAACTGAAGTGCCAGCTGCGCTTCATCTTCATCATGTTGTTCACCATAAGGCAGGCGTACGGCAATAAACTGATAATCTGAAGACTGCGCTTCTTGATTCAGTCCGTTTACCGCAAGTTGCGCAAGGCGCCCACAAGTTGTGGAGTCAACACCGCCGCTGATTCCCAGTACCAGGGATTTGCAGTTTGCTTGCTTCAGTTTCTTCTGGATGAAGGCAACGCGGCGCTGAACTTCAAACTCCGCATTAATGATTGGGAGAACCTGCATTTCTGCGCGGATCAGTTGTTCCATGACTTGAATCCTCTTCACTTTGGCCATTTTCTGGGCATTTGACACCGAATCGTGGCTTCAGCGTAAAATTGTATTAAACCTTTTATAAAATCATGCGATAACTCTGTAGTTGGATCAATGCTGAATGATAAAGAAAATGGTATTTTTCATATTATTCTGCGCGGTAGTGAGGCGATAGATGCATGACAAATAAAATCGCTGTGTTTGGCAGCGCGTTTAATCCACCAAGTCTGGGACACAAATCTGTTCTGGAACGATTATCGCATTTTGATTTGGTTTTATTATTACCCAGTTATTCTCATGCCTGGGGAAAAGTCATGCTAAAATATGAATCCCGTTGCAAACTCATTGATGCTTTTATTGCTGACTTAGAGCTGCCTAATTTGTCTCTTTGTCGTATTGAAGAAGAAATTGCAAAAAATGATCAGGTCGTAACGACTTACGATGTGCTTGAATCATTACAGGCAAAATATCCGGATTCAGAACTGACCTTTGTCGTTGGTCCTGATAATTTCCTCAATTTTTCAAAGTTTTACAGGGCGAATGATATTCTGATGAAATGGCAGATATTGGCTTGCCCGGAAACGGTTCCAATCAGAAGTACGACTATTCGTGATAATATTGTCAAAAATGGGTCAATTTCACATTTAACGACGCCCGGTGTCGTTAGAATAATCGCACAAGAGCAATATTATGCTCAGAATTCTGGCTGAAAATAAAACAATCGCAGTGTTTAGGTCGCCTCTGGTTCATGGGTATGGCAACTATCATTAAGGGTCATTTGTGAGTGCTTATATTCGAAAATTTCACTTCGCTCTTTTGCATATTGGGTTGTGGTCATTTTCGTTTTCAGCAAATGCTTTGCCTTGTCATTTTTATAGTCAAAATCAGCTGAAGTCGATGTCAGAAGACGAGCGAGGCGCCTATTTGTCGACCTGTGTACAACCACTGGATGCAGGACAAGGCGCTGCGACGTCAACGCAACAGTCTGCGACAGGTAAAAGCAGTGTTCACTGGAACGCAGAACATGATGTAAAAGAAAGCTCTTTCTGGGATAACTGGCAATCGCAATCAGGCGAGCCGCTGATCAAAGAAAATACATCTTCAACTTTTTACGGGGTGGGTTTGTGGCTGCCAAAAAAGTATGAGGATCTGGATATCCTGACCTTTGAAGACGCGAAAGAATGGGTCAGGAAACATGGTGTATTGATGAGCGTAGGGCTGGGTTCAAGTGACAGTCAGTCCACCAAATATCGTCTGGACTACATGTGGCATGAAGACGAAAAGGATGGTGTGATGCTTCAGATCGAGATTCCTATTCAGTAAAACTGACAGAGAATAAAGACCCGGTTGTCTGAAACAGGCAACCGGGTCTTTTTTTAGCGCGATATTGAGCAAAAATTTCAGAATTCCCGGCCTGTCAGGGTTTGGGCTAGCGTCTGAAGATGGTCTAATTGGCACTTCAGATCTTGAGCGATCTGTTCGGCTTTTCTGCCTGAGCGAGAAAGTTTCTGTGCTTCCCGAATAAGTAAGCAAGCTGTCAGTTCACTGGTACTGATGCCAAGTATCGTTTCGATAGAAGCTAATTGCTCTGAGGACGCTGTGGTTTGTCCCTCAAGCAGCTCGCTGAGGACAGATTGCAGTTTTGCTGGCAAAGCCGGGCACAGTCGCTCGGTGGTCGGCTTGAACAGAGCAGCCTGATCTGCAATAACCGCTAATAAACGATTTTCAGGGCTATCATTGCTCTGAGGAGAAACATGTGCGCGGCGGAGTTCATCCAGCAACGCCAGCAGAAGCGGACTGAGACTGATAAAGCCGGCTTGTCCGCAGAGTGGCTGGTGCAATCTGGCAGAGAATTGAACTTTGTCATAGTGACATCCAGGCAAAACCGTGAGTGCGTGCAGGCATTCAAACGGAACCCAAAAGCCTGTCCCTGCGGTCAATGTGTACTCATGTTTACCAAGACGGACAAGAGCAATGCCCTGACGGACGACAATAAGGTATGCGGTGATGTTTTTCCTGCGGGAACCGACATGGAGAAATGCCTGTTCAACCTGAGAGTATTCAATAGCCTGGTTCATGGTGTTCCTCTGAATTAAAGCCCGCACATAGTGTTCGGTTTTATCCGAAGGGTCAAGATCAGATAACTTTGCCGGAAAAGAAAATGATTGATTGGTCAGACCTCCAACCATTAGAGTGTTTGTGGCCGATCATTGGGTAAATCAACAAATCTGCGTAGAATAGCGCGGTTTTAAACTAGACGAAGCAAAATAGTGCAAACAGAGAACGATATTTATCAAGACATCCGTCCTTACAATGATGCAGAAGTCAGTGGGGCGATTCAGCGTTTAATCAATGACGATGAATTCATCAATGCTATCCTGAATTACCGTTTCCGGCAGCTTTCCGGTGTGTTCGGCTGGCTGTTACGTCCGTTGATCAAGCGTTTTCTTGTTCGTAAGTGGTCCAGCGTGAAGTCTGTTGAAGACGTGCAGTTGCAAGTGGCGAAGTATATGGCTGCGACTATTGAACACTCTTGTGACGGTGTCACTCATTCTGGTCTGGATAAGCTTGATCCGAATAAAGCCTATCTTTTTATTTCTAACCATCGAGACATTGCGATGGACCCGGCCATGGTGAACTGGTGCCTGTACCATAACGGGATGAATACGGTTCGTATTGCCATTGGTGATAATCTGCTGAAAAAGCCTTGTGCAACTGAGTTGATGCGCCTGAATAAAAGTTTCATTGTCAAACGCTCGGCAAAAGCGCCGCGTGAGATGATGAAAGCTCTGGGATTGTTGTCAGACTACATTACCCACTCGATTGAAACGGGTCACTCCATCTGGATTGCTCAAAAAGAAGGGCGTGCAAAGGATGGCAATGATAAGACAGATCCTGCGTTGCTGAAGATGTTCTATATGGAAGGCCGCAAGCGTAAGCAGTCGTTTGCGGAATTTATGTCTCAGCTGCACATTGTGCCTGTTGCGATTTCTTATGAAAACGACCCGTGTGACCTGGCCAAAGCGGTAGAGCTGGATGCGAAGCGTACCACCGGTACTTATGAGAAAGGTGAGTTCGAAGACATCGAAAGCATTGTGCAGGGGATTGTTGGTGAAAAGCGTCGGGTACATGTCAGCTTTGGTGATGTCATTACAGAACCTTTTGAATCACCGGAAACATTGGCGGATGAAATTGACCGTCAGATCACCAACATCTATCATCTTTTCCCTGCAAATCTGATTGCAGCTGATATGGATGATGCATCAGTCACTGAAGATGAAAAAGCGAAATTTGCAGCAAAGCTGGCCGCACAACCCGACAGTGTTGCCGAGATTATGAAGCAAATGTATGCCTTTCCGGCGCGCAAGAAAAATCAGTGCTCATCTGACTGATATATATCACAGGAGTGTGGTTCAGAACCCTTTGTCATCCGTGGATGTTTCTAAAGTTCTGACCACAGTCTCTGGTGAGATCAATTCGACCCGGCTGTTCGAACCAGAAGTGACCGGGTCACCTTGTCCTTGTGCAACCACCTGGATTCGTTCTTCTTCAATGCCATACACTGAAGCAATATAGATTGCGACACTGAAGGCTCGTTCGTAAGACAGGGCCATATTATCTTCTTCATTATCGCTTTCAGAACTGTGTCCAATCACAATCACATTGCTGTCCGGGTGTCGTCTGAGACGAACAGCAATCGGGTCAATTTTCAACTGTTCCTGTTGTGATAATTCAAAACTGCCAGGGTCAAAGTAGACAGTTTCCCGAACTTCCGGGATTTCCGTCAGAATGACTTTTGGGGCCGGCGGTGGTTCTGTCGTTTGAACTTCTGCTGAGGGGGCTGAAGTGGTGACAGCGGGAGTCTTTTCTTCCTGTGTTGCGCAACCCGAAAAAAAGAGGACTGCGGATAACATCATGAAATATGGAGAGTTTCCTGAAATGTGTCTGAAGTTAAGTAACATGACCGGGCACCTGTCTGAACTTCTTATAGGTGTAGAACAGTCCGCCCGGTTCCTCAACTGCAGTTCTAAGACGAAATTTTTCGGTGTCAGCCTGGCTGAAATGGATGGGTGTTCATCCACTCAGCCATAAAGTCAATAAATGCACGCACCTTAGGTGCAAGATACTTATGTCTGGGGTAAACCGCATACATGGGTAATGCCAACTCGGGTTTCCATTCAGGTAACAGCTGAACCAGCTGCTGTGTTTTCAGTTCATCATGAATGAGGTAAGTGGCCAGATAAGCAATGCCGGCGCCGGCTTTGGTTGCTTCCAAAACAGCGGGCGCATTGTTGATTCGGTAACTGCCGGTAACGCGAACTGACTCTTTCACGCCTTCTCTGGCGAACTCCCACTGAACATATTTTCGCTCACGGCTTTCATAGGTAATACAGTTATGTTTCCTGAGATCAGCCGGTGAGGTGGGTTGACCGTACCGGGCAATATAGTCAGGAGAGGCGACAACCATAAATTCACAGTCAACCAGCTTTTTCGCAACCATGCCTTCAGGAGGATGTTCGTGTATTGCCAGCCAGCAATCAAAACCTTCCTCGAGCAGGTTGGGGCGGTGATCGAAGAGACTGATCTCCAGTTCAAGCTCCGGATTTTCACGCTGGAAAGCCACCATCGCAGGGGTGATATTGGTGTTTCCGAATGACTGCGCGACACCGATACGCAACACACCTTTTATTTCATTCCGGTATCCTGCCACCATGGCTTCGGCTTCTTTGACTGTATCCAGAAGTTGTTGCCCAAATTCAGCATATTGTAGGCCGATGTCAGTCAGTGCAACGGTGCGTGTGCTGCGTTGAACCAGCTGACAACCTAATCTTTCTTCCAGAAAGCGAATCTGTTTACTGACCTGGGATTTGGAAATACCCAGATGTTCTGCGGCCCGGGTAAAGTTCTGCTCATGACTGACTGAAGCCAGGATCACCATTTGTTGCAAATTTTCCAGCATGAAGGAATTACCTGAAATATTTCATACATACATCAGACATAGAATTGTCATTTTTACGGTAAAGGGCGTGTATCGCGCTTTACATTGTTTTCTAGTGTAAACAATCAAGGTGTATTTCGGTAGCTATGATCAGAGATTCAGTGATTAAAAAGTGCAATTCATCACTAGAACCCGTTTTGCAGGTGTTTTGGTCTTTCCTGGTTTTAGGCCTGGGTAGTTTTGGCGGGCCTGCAGCCCATATGGGTTACTTTCAACGAACATTTGTTCAGCAGAAACAGTGGCTGAATGATAGTGACTTTTCTCAGGCGACGGCTTTATGCCAATTTTTACCCGGACCAGCGAGCAGTCAGCTTGGCATGTTTATCGGGTTCAGAAAGGCCGGCTACTGGGGCGCTGTTGCGGCATTCCTTGGGTTTACATTGCCATCCGCTATTTTGCTGACCGTTCTTGCAATTCTTGACAGTCAAAACACGCAGGCGGCATGGGTATATCACGTCATTCAGGTAGCAAAACTCCTGGCCGTGATTGTGGTTGCAGATGCTTTGCTGGGGATGGTCAGGAAAAATCTGACGAATGTGCTGATGTTTGTCATTACTGTCTGCACTGCAGTCAGTGTCTTTTTTTCTTCAGGATTAAGTGGTCAATTATTGCCGATTCTGATTGCTGCGTGTCTGGGTTATGTACTTTCGTTCAAAACGCCCGTGAAGCGGATGGTTCAGCATGCAGAAAATGAAATGATGAGGCTGAACTGGCTCCCGCTGATGATGTTTGTTGTGATGCTCATCGGGTTACCATTGCTGAGTGGGTATGCCAAAGCCTGGGATATCTTCAATAGCTTTTATCAGGCGGGGAGTTTTGTCTTTGGTGGCGGGCATGTAGTACTGCCGTTACTCGAACCTTTGGTTCAGCATTGGATTGATGCAGATACCTTTATCAGCGCTTATGCTTCGGCACAGCTCGTGCCCGGACCCATGTTTACCATGGCTAGTTTTCTTGGTGCTGCGTCAATGCCTGAAACGCCATTATGGGGAAGTGTGCTGGCCACAATTGCCATTTTTTTGCCGGGTAGCCTGTTATTGTTTGCATTTCTTCCGGCCTGGCAACGGCTTTTACAGCATCAGCGGTTACAGCTCTCCATCAAAACGATTACTGCTGCTGTTGTCGGGCTCTTAATTGGTGCCTGGATTGACCCCGTGCTCTCAACATCAATCAACAGTCTCTGGGATGTGATTGTAGTTTGCAGCGGCTTTTATTTACTGAAGTTTCGTAATATGCCGGTTTGGCTATTGGCTTTATTACTGATTGGGTCTGTGTTTGTCAGTGCAATGTCGTAGGAATATCAGCAGCGCAAGGTGCGTTGCTTTCCACTTTGACGCACTATAACTTTGTAAAATGAAAAAAAAAAGAAAGAAGTCCTGAGAACAGAATTGTTTCAAAGACCTCTTTCAGCTAAATCTACTCAGATCTGAATGATTAAAGCGTGATTTTTGATTTTCAGCTCCGGACGAGCGGTCTTCAAAAGTGATTGTTTAAAATCTTCTTCCTGAAGCTTATAAACTGGGATTTTAAGCAGATATTGCCCAACAATCTCAATCAATGGTGAAAGCACCTGACTGCTGGCAAACGGCCCTAAAGTATTTGGTGAGATATCCAGCGATTCAACCTTCAGATTGTTCAGATAGACTGCGCCTTCGCTTTTGTCGTAGTAGGGGATTGCACTAAAGTTAACATTGATTGCGACTTTTTGCTGAGGCTGACCTTTGATACTGATATCTGCTTTAGATTTGGCTTCAAGGTTGATGCGATCCGATGCGGCACGGCCAATCCCCACTTTGATATCGTTGAAAAGGACATGTGCCTGGACAAAGCTGCCCACATTAACTTTTTGCTCTACTTTTGCTTGCTTATCCAGATAGCCCTGAACATCTTGTTCCGTAATGCTGTAACTGGCGCATGACGTCAAAAAGATGACAGATGTGATAAAACACAGTTTTCTAAAAATCATGATCTCAATACTGCTTCGCTGTGAAAGGGATAACCCCAATTATGGTGAAGATACTAAAGCCTGCCAAGCAGTTAGCATGTCAGCATCGTGTTAAAAATGACCAATTAAAAAAGCCTGACAGATGGTCAGGCTTTTACTTCAGACAGATACAATCTTAAGCGGTTTCAGAAAACAACACTTCAAGGCTGTAATTTTCGCGCTGAAGTGCATTCTTCAGCTTGTTCAGAGAACTGACTTGCAGCTGACGAATTCGTTCTCGTGTGAGCCCGACTTCTTCAGCGACCTCCTGAAGGGTTTGTGCTTCATAACCAAGTAACCCAAAACGGCGACACAGAATCTCTCTGTCTCTTTCATTCAGCGTTTTCAGCATGGTAACTGCCAGTGCATGAATATCAGATTGATCAAGAGAGGTATCTGGCGATGTAATGTTGGTGTCAGCTATAAAAGATGCGATCGAATTGGAATTGCTGTCGTCCGATAAAGATTGATCGATAGAAACGACAGGAGTGTCGTAAGACAGCACTTCCGAAATTTCTTCAACAGTTTTTTGCATTTTTTCAGCAACCTGTTCGTGTGTCGGCTCTTGATTGCTGTTTTTCATCAACTGCTTGTGCGTTCGCAATATGGTGTTAATTTCTTTTGAAACATGCACAGGCAGGCGAATTGTTCTGGCTTGATTGTGAATTGCTCGTTCAATTGTCTGTTTAATCCACCACGTCGCATAAGTTGAGAAACGGAACCCTCTTTCCGGATCAAACTTTTCTACTGCGGTAATCAAACCGATATTTCCTTCATCAATTAAATCGCTCAATTGCATGGTGCTGCCACGATATTTTTTTGCAATGCTGACAACCAAACGCAGGTTACTTTCAATCATGACTGATTTGGCCTGTGGGTCACCCGCTAAACTCTTTCGGCTGTAATGAATCTCCTCTTCTTTAGATAATAAAGATTTGTGAGAAATCTCCTGCAAATACAAATGAATCACATCGGTATCAAAGCTACTTAATTCCTGTGTATTGACATCCATATCTGGTCCCCTCTACAAGGTTAGAGCAAGCTTACTAATTTTGGTGTTTTTATTGCAGTACCATAAAACACTAACACACAGACGGTTCACAAGCTATTCACAGAAAGCACAAAGTTGCCTGAAAGGTATATTTATTTGTTATTAGGGGGGCAGAAAAGTCACACCTTTGTTCTTATATGGAATATTTTTTGAGGTTCGAATTTTTTATGTATCATCCAACATTCGGCATGAGCTACTTTGAGGTTGATTTTTTATAGCAAATGATGCTTTATAGTTCAGATATTTAAAATAATTTGACCATTTAATTTTGAGGTCATGCACCATTACAAATGAAACACTTGTTTATCAAACAATAGTCTGAACAGTTGTGAGGGACAAATGGAATTGCAAACATTGTTATTATTTTCATTAGCATCAATAAGCCTTAACTTAGTGCCGGGGCCTGATGTTATTTATATTGTATCCAATACAATGCGCGGAAAAATGCGATCTGGCATTCAGGCAGCACTGGGTTTAGGTGTCGGCTATTTAGGACATACGATGGCGGCAGTCCTGGGTTTGTCCGCGCTGATACTGAATTCAGCTCTTTTATTCAGTATCGTGAAATATTTAGGTGCCGCTTATCTTCTTTACTTGGGTATTTCATCAATCAGAAACTGCATCAAGGGAAAAAGTCAGCTCATTGACTCATCAACATTAGAAAACACATCAAACGTTTTCAAGCAGGGTGTCATCGTCAGTGTTCTAAACCCAAAAGTCGCGCTGTTTTTCCTCTCTTTCTTGCCGCAGTTCGTTGATGTCGCAGCGGGTGATGTCACCACACAGTTGCTGGTTTTGGGTGTTGTATTCAGTGTATTAGCCACAGTCATTAATCTGATGTATGCCATGCTGGGTAATTTTGTATTTGGTAACCCGAAAATGACAGGTTATGCGAAAGCCATCGAAGGTGTTTCCGGCGGATTACTGGTCGCCCTGAGTGCCAAGATCGCGATGACTCAACGATAAATGGAGAGTACCGGTGTCAAATGAAACGTTTTGTGTCGTTATGACCACATTCTCAGATGAAAGCGTGGGTGAGAAGCTCATCCACTCTCTGCTGAACCAAAAGCTGGCTGCTTGTGTGCAGGTTCAGTCTATTGATAGTTACTACCACTGGAAGGGACAAATCCAGTCGGATCAAGAAAAACTAGTGATCATTAAAACGACAACCGCTCTTTATCAGGCAGTAGAAGCGGATATTCTGGCGAATCATAATTATGAGACGCCAGAAATTATCTGTTTACCTATAAGAGACGGATATCGTACTTATCTGAACTGGATTCGGGAAGAAACCCAGTCCTTATCTCGTTAATCACATAGAACGATAGTTTGGACCGCTGCCTCCCTCAGGCGGAGTCCACTGAATATTTTGCGATGGGTCTTTAATATCGCAGGTTTTACAGTGGATACAATTTCCGGCATTAATCTGGAAGACTGGCTTACCCGCTTTCTCAACAACTTCATAGACTCCAGCCGGGCAGTAACGCTGACTCGGCTCATCATAGAGCGATAAATGCGTTTCAATCGGAATGTTCTGATCAGCCAACCGTAAATGACACGGCTGGTTTTCTTCGTGTTTGATGGTCGATAAAAAAACTGAAGAAGTGCGATCAAAACTCAGTTTACCGTCAGGTTTAGGGTAGATCAGCGGCTTCACCTGTTGGATTGTTTTCAGCGTTTCATGATCGGGTTTATTGTCCTGAACTGACCACAGCGGCTTTTTCATCACATTAAACTCAAGCGCCGCCAGTGCACCGCCAAGTAACGGACCGAAACGATGAATACCGGCACTGAAATTCTTCGCCTGATAAAGCTCTTCTTTCAGCCAGGAAGCTTCAAACAACGTCTGATAGTCAGGCGCAGTGTGCATGTTGTCTGACATAAGCTCAGTAAAAGTCGCTTCTGCAGCCAACAGGCCGGATTTCATTGCCGTATGTGACCCTTTAATTTTCGCGCCATTCAGTGTGCCGGCATCACACCCAATCAGTAATCCCCCCGGAAAACTTTGCTTGGGCAGTGACAAGTAACCACCTTTGGTGATTGCCCTGGCACCATAAGAAATGCGCTCGCCGCCTTCTAAATAACCAGCAAACAAAGGATGATGTTTCATTTGCTGAAACTCATCAAATGGACTGAGATAAGGGTGGCTGTAATTGAGATCAGTAACGAGGCCGACAGAAACAAGATTGTCACCTAGGTGATACATAAAACCGCCGCCTGAGGTCCCGGTCGTACTGAGCGGCCAGCCTGTTGAATGCACCACAAGTCCCGACTGATGCTGTTTTGACGGAATTTGCCAGAGCTCTTTAAAACCAATGGCAAAATGTTGTGGCTGCTTTCCCTCATCTAAGGCAAAACGTTGAATTAATTGTTTACCCAGATGACCGCGGGAACCTTCAGCAAATATTGTGTATTTCGCCTCCAGAATAATTCCAGGCTGAAAACCTTGTTTTTCAGCCCCTTGCTTATCACGCCCCATATCTGTGGTGATGATGCCCGCGACGGCGCCGGAATCATTCAGATGTAACTCCGCCGCTGCAAAGCCCGGAAAGATTGCAACACCGAGTTCCTCCGCTTGTTGGGCGAGCCAACGGCAGAGCTCTCCTAAACTAATGATATAGTTACCTTCATTATGCAGCGGAGATGGAATGAGGAGTGAAGGCATTCTGAGCTGGTTATACTGATTTGTGAGCCAATAAACCTGATCATCCTTTACCTGTGTATCGAGTGGTGCGTCTCGTTCAGACCAGTCCGGGAAGAGTTCATCCAGAGCCCGGGGTTCAAACAACGCACCTGAGATGATATGAGATCCAACTTCTGCTCCTTTTTCGATCACACAAACAGATAATTCTCGCCCGTGTTCATTCGCAAGCTGCATCAGCTTGCACGCTGCGGTTAGTCCTGCCGGCCCGGCACCAACGATCACCACATCGAATGCCATACTTTCCCTTTCCATGCCCAATCCTATTACTCCAATCCCATTTGTCTAAGACTAACTGTAGTCCAGTTGACGTAAACGTAAACCCGAACCACACTTTATGAAACACACCTCATCGGCTGATAAGCCTGTTTAAGTTGTTGGGCGAATAAGCAGCAGGCCGTGTTTCTTTTTCTATCTTATTGATTTGCAAAGGAGCAGCTTGTGAAAGTATTGGTTGCAATAAAAAGGGTAATAGACCCTTACGTGAAGATTCGAGTGAAATCTGATGGTTCTGGCGTTGAACAAAATAACGTAAAAATGGCGATGAACCCATTTTGCGAAATTGCGGTTGAAGAAGCAGTTCGGCTGAAAGAGGCGAGTATTGCCACTGAAGTGATTGTGATGTCGGCCGGTGAAACTGTCTGTCAGGAACAGTTACGTGCTGCACTGGCGTTAGGAGCAGACCGGGCAATTCATATTGAGGCGCCAGCCCAGATTGAGCCACTGAATGTTGCCGGTATTATCCACGCCGTCATGAAAAATGAATCACCAGATCTGGTGATTTTGGGTAAACAGTCGATTGATTCCGACAATAATCAGGTCGCCCAAATGCTGGCAGCCATCGCAAATTTGCCACAAGGGACTTTTGCCTCTCAAATTGAAGTCACGGATCGTCAGGTGAACGTGACAAGGGAAGTTGATGGAGGTCTTGAGACCGTGAAGCTGAACTTGCCAGCTGTCATCAGCACAGATCTCCGTCTCAATGAACCTCGCTATGCCTCGTTGCCGAATATTATGAAAGCGAAACAGAAACCGCTTGAGGTGATTTCTTTAGAAACACTTGGTGTGACGCTGTCACAGTATCATGAAGTTTTAGAAGTCATGACACCTGCTGCCCGAAAAGGCGGAGAGAAAGTCAGCTCAGTTGCAGAGCTCGTCGACAAACTAAAAAATGAAGCCAAGGTGATCTCATGAGTGTACTTATTGTTGCTGAACACAATAACCAGGTGCTGGCTCCTGAGACAGCAAAAGTGATTCAGGCGAGCCAGGCCATTTATGCAGAGTGCAAAGTGCTGGTCGCCGGTCATCAGTGTGGTTCGGTTGCAGAAACTGTTGCTGGTATCGATGGTGTAAGTGAAGTGTTACTCGTTGATCATCCGGTCTATGAACACTGGTTGGCTGAAAACATGTCCGCGTTGATCGCTGAACTTTCTGGTGATTATTCTCATATCCTGATGGCGGCAACAACGACCGGGAAAAATGTATTGCCAAGGGTCGCAGGATTACTAAGCGTTGGGATGTTTGCTGATGTGATCAGTATTGAATCTGCAGATACCGTTATCCGTCCCGTGTACGCCGGGAATGCGCTGGCGAGAGTGAAATCAACAGACAGTAAAATTCTGATGACAATCAGAACGTCTTCTTTTGAGGCTGCACCTGAGGCAGGCGTGCGCTCCACAATCACTCCGCTGGATAAAGCGATTGAAACATCTTTGTCGGCATATATCTCCTGTGAAGTAACAGAAAGTGATCGTCCGGAGTTACCTGTAGCCCGGGTGGTGGTATCCGGTGGGCGAGGATTGGGAGATAAAGCGCACTTTGCGTTAATTGAACAATTAGCAGACAAACTTGGTGGTGCAGTCGGAGCATCCCGTGCAGCTGTCGATGCAGGGTTTGTATCCAATGATTTACAAGTTGGTCAGACAGGTAAAATCGTTGCGCCTGAGCTATATATTGCAGTCGGGATATCGGGAGCAATTCAGCACTTAGCCGGTATGAAAGATGCAAAAGTGATCGTCGCGATCAACAAGGATCCTGAGGCGCCGATTTTCGAAGTTGCCGACTACGGCTTGGTGGGAGATTTATTTGAAATTCTGCCAGAGCTGATTGATTCACTCTGAAGCACGAAACTGAACAGAAAATGCGCTCAGCTAGACTGAGCGCATTCTTTTTATCGCATCCGGAAGACTTCAGTTTGCTTATCGTTCTGCACCTCAGCAAAACTCCGAACAAAAGGTCCTTGCGCTAAGATACGAGGAGACAGCATCTGAATACGCTGCTTCGCTTCCTGCTTGGTTGCAAAATCACCGTAAATGACGGCATACCAGCTTTTACCAAGGCTATGTTTCCAGTTCACCCAGATAGGATCCTGACCCGGAATTTCACGTAAGTAACCGCGAATATCACGTTCTTCACTTAAAGCGAGTACCTGAATGGTATATCGGTTTGGATCCAAATGCCCGTAGGCTTCTTCAGTTGTCATTTTCCCCACACACTGCCCGGTTTGATACTGCGGGCCGGGCTGCAAGGCACAACCACTCAGCACAGACAGCGCTAAAATCATCATGATTTTTCGCATTCTAATTCTCCAATTCCAGTCCCTGTCTCCAACAGGCGGCCAGTCTAGCGGGAAGATAAACAGCAAATCGGATAAATCCCTAAATTAGCGACGGATTTGATGTTTTTTAAAACAATTTGCGCCAATTGCTATTCGAAGGTCCTGATTTGAAATGAAATTCCCAGTGATTCATCAGGCTGAAAGCTAACACGCCACTGTATTTATGTACAGGGCTTGAAATGTATTGCCTGATTGAACGTATTGAATGATTTAAATGTCTGGGATGTGGTAATCCAGCACAGAGGCTGGCAAGATGTGTCATACATAAGAGACTGTATTCAAAGGATAAATTCATGCGATTTATTGCTCCGGCCGAAATTCTTAATATTGGAACCGAACAAGTAATTCTGAGGGAGTACGACAGCACATACTTTCTTGAGGCTGAGTTTACGGCTCAGAACATCATGATGCCGGATAGCATCAAACGTTCGGTTGCCAAACGTCAGGCAGAATTTTTAGCGGGCCGGATTGTCGCTCGGGATGCATTGTGTGCCATTCAGCATGATGCGTGCCAGATTCCGATCGGAGAGCATCGTGCACCGGTATGGCCGGAAGGTGTGATTGGCGCCATTTCTCACACAGGCAAAGCTGCAATCGCTCTGGCCAAGTGGCAACAGAAAAACGTTCAGGTCGGACTGGATATGGAAGTTATCATTCCGGAAGAACAATGCGAACAGCTGCAGTCAATGCTGCTGAATGATGCTGAGTGCACTTTGCTGAAACAACAAGAACTCCCTTGGTCGACATTGTTTACTTTGGTTTTCTCAGCCAAAGAGAGCCTGTTTAAAGCCATTTACCCGGAGGTACGTCAGTATCTGGAATTCCTTGATTCAGAGATCGTCGCTTTCAACTCAGAGACGCAAACGCTCAGCTTACGAATGATACGTCGTCTTAATTCTGTGACTTTTCGACCACGTTATGATGTTCAGTTTCGCATTCTGGACAACAATGTGGTGACCTTACTGATTTAAATCATCATATTTACCTGAATCGGTCTGTTCTCTCTTTCTCAACTGCTTCTCACATTTTTTGACTATTCCTGATGCCGGGTTACCATTATACTGTCTGTATATACAGTATCGTTGAGAGGGTAACCATGGCTGTATTCCCTTTTTATATTGAATCAGTCCGGTGCGGATTTCCTTCTCCGGCAGAAGGACATGAAGAATCGCTGGAGCTGATGGATTATCTCGTGCGCCACCCGAATGCCACCTTTGTACTCAAAGCGGCTGGCGATTCAATGACAGGTGCCGGTATTTATGATGGCGATCTGCTGGTTGTTGACCGTGCAGAAGCGGTCTTACCCGGGCGGATTGTGATTGCACGTATCTATGATGAGTTCACCTGCAAGCGGCTGATTCGGAAAAATAACACCTGGTGGCTGAAAGCCGAGAATCCCAATATGGCGCCTTTTCCTATGCCGGAAGACTCTGAAATATTTGGGGTTGTTACCCGAAATATACATAACCTGCTGGAGCGGTGATGGAATCAATGAAACCAGGTAACACAGGTCAGATTTGGGCTCTGGTTGATGCCAAAAACTTTTATACCTCCTGTGAACAAATCTTTGATCCGAAACTTGCCAATAAACCCGTTGTTGTTCTGTCCAACAATGATGGGTGTTGTGTGGCAATCAATGAACTGGCCAAAGCCGCAGGGATCAAACGTGGGGCAGTGTGGTACAAAATTGAACGTGAAGCCAAACGTCTTGGTGTGGAAGTACGCAGCTCAAATTATTGCCTTTACGCTGATATGAGCAGGCGTTTTATTGATGAACTGGCAGAATTTTCTCCGCAAGTTGAACAATATTCCATTGATGAAGCCTTCATCCGGCTCGACGGATTACCACCTGAAACACTTTCTCAATATGGAAAGAATATCGTTGAAACCATCAAGCAACGTCTCGGGCTGCCTGTTCGTGTCGGGATCGGCACATCTCCGACACTCGCGAAACTCGCAAATTCCGCTGCAAAGCATTACGAAAAACGAGTCAATAGTGTGATTCATATTCAAACCGATCAACAACGGCGCTGGTTACTTGAAAAGACAGACGTACAGGATATCTGGGGCATTGGTGCGAGACTGGCAACTCGCCTGAGAACGGCTGGGGTTAGTACAGCCTGGCAACTGGCGGTTCAGGATGTAACTGCAATGCGTCGTTTATGGAATGTCGGGTTAGCCCGAACAGTGATGGAGCTACAGGGAGTGAGCTGCATTGATCCCGGCGATATCGACGAAGTAAAAAAACAGATCATGTCGACACGGAGTTTTGGCGTCGGTATCACTGACTTGCAGGAATTACAGTCTGCGCTGGCATTTCACTGTCACCGTGCCGGCGAAAAGCTGAGAAAACAGGGGAGTCAGGCATCAATTGTCGGTATTTACATCCGAACGAACCGCTATAAACAACTACCGCAACATAATAAAAGCAGCGCTTTGCCACTTATATGTCCGACTCAGGATACACAAAAACTGATTACTGCAGCTCAAGCGCAGCTTTCACAAATGTATCGGCCGGGCTATGCATACCAGAAAATTGGCGTGATGCTGGACGAGCTGAGTCCGGTCAGCCAAAACAAACTTCAATTAGATATGTTCAATGGCGATGCGCTTGAAGAAGCCAAACGCCGGGACTTAATGAATATTACGGACAACCTGAATACCCGTTACAGAAACGGTTTAAAACCAGCCTCTGTGATTGCAACCAGTAACTGGCACATGAGACAAGCTTTTCGATCTAATCGATGGACAACGCGACTGGATGAATTGCAAGTGGCTAAGTGCTGAGTTGTTTTAACAAGAGTGATCAAACTCAACAAATCAAGCCATGAAATTTGTCAGTTCCTGAACCGTTAACATAGCTTCTTATTTGTATTGCAACGAAAAATCATCAGTACAATCCAACCCGAGTCAAAGGAAGCAAATGATGAAAAATTACTATGTGAACGATCATGCGCAAAACTCTGGTGAGCATGAAGTCCATCAAGATGGTTGCTCTCATTTACCAAAGCTGGAAAACAGAACATACCTCGGCGTGTTTGATAATTGTGCCGAGGCGGTTTCAGAAGCAAGTCATATCTATTCAAATGTTGATGGCTGTTATTATTGTTGTAATCCTTGCCACAACAGCTGATCGCATAAAAGCCCGTGTGACGGGCTTTTATGAACCATGATGTAAATTCAATGTGGGCTGAGTCTTATCTATAAAATAAACAACTGAGTACGCATTATGGTCACGTTATGTTAAACAAGCCTAAGCAAGTTTTTTTAGTAAACCCTAATATGAACAGGCGTTACTATGCAACTGCTCACCAAGAGAGTATTGCAGTAAGTGACACCATGACCAGAAAAATTTCAGATAACTACATTTTTAGAAAATTTAAGTGCGGATTGAGCAGAGCAGAGACTGCGAAATTATGTTTCAAATCTGTGAGAACCATCACGCGTTGGGACGCAGGTCAAGAGATACCGCCAGAGTGTAGGCGACTCATGAAAATGTACAGTGGATGTGATCTTGAAACGATAGATGATGCATGGCGAGGCTGGCGATTCATTCGTGATAAGCTCATCACCCCCGGTGGATGGAGCATGACACCTGAACGGATCATCACTGGAAATGCTTTGATGGAGATAGATGCTGAGAGTGACCGTCGGACGAAGGCCAAGATAATCAAAGCAGCACGACAACTAAGAAAAATACCAATCCATAGGTAAAAATAAGCCCCAGTTTCTGGAAGTGATAGAGCTATTCAAAACACTTACAGCGATGGGCCTGAGTCCCACAGCAGGCGTTTTACTGGCCCTGTTGTGGAAGATTGAACGGCGTATCACTGTGTTGGAAATACGGACACAGTCCCTATGAGTATTCCAACCAATTTCGGGGGGACGGTGAATACACCGGAACCCGTCACCATCAAAATCGACGTATCAGAACGCGCTATGATCATGACTGGGTTTGTGGTTGTGGTCGCCGCTCTGGTGATTAAGAAAATTAAGGGGTAAACATGGCAAAAGGTATTAATTCAAGAACAGGCAGATTGAAAAAAGGATACAGATACAAAAAAGGAGGGAAAGTCGTGAAAGTGAAATGAATAACCAGTGTGCCTACCTGATCACAATTAATATATATTCTTCTGCTAGTATTTATTGTTCTTATAAGGAGGAATATATGGATAAGTTAGAACAACTATCTTCTGAGGCGAGAGTTTCATACAATTTGATGAAGATAATCATGAATGTGGACAATAACATAACTCGTAAAAAAGACGGAATTTTAGAGCTTTATGATGAATGCCATCAAGTAGTAAAAAACACAAGTGGTGTAGCTGAAGTTGCACTTGATTTAATGATGGAAATTATTGAATTAGATGCGAATTTTTCTCGGCCATTAAAACACGAAGTACTCAGTCTTTATGGAGAATGTCTCAATAAAGCGAAGAATCGCAGTAAAGTTCATTCAGTAGATGAAACACTATAAAACACAAAAGAGCAGGACTTTCCTGCTCTTTGACTTATTATCTGGTCTAGTTAGTGAATCGATTACGATTTTTTGTGATGGTTTCTCATCTGCCTAGTGTTCTTTTTTTTATCTTTAGTGACAGTATCACCATGGGCTTGTTTTAATTCTGCGACCACCTCTAAACGGTAATGGTGTCACAACATTTGTCCTCACAAGGACATAATCAAGCTCATACATACGATTCAGGGCATGATAGGTGTCATACCTCAAAGCCCATGAATCCAATTCTTTAGGGCTAAAGCGTCGGCCTTCAGGGGTGATAATCACCGCATTTTCCTCATCGACACGAAAACCACGCCACCGAGTATCATCACCGGAAGTGCTTTGATGGAGATAGATGCTGAAAATGACCGCAAAACTAAGGCAAAGATAATAAAAGCCGCAAGGCAGCTTAGGAAAATTTCAACTCATAGGTAAAAAGCAGCCCCATTTTAATGGGGCTTATAAAAAACCAATACTCATTCGCATGTTTCGGCAATAAAACTTCTAACTTTAATATTTATTAAATCAGAAGGGTTAAAAATATTTGATTTAGTTAATAATTGACTGATTCAATCCCCAATTAGCTTCTTAAAAATAGTAATATTCTCAAGACTAGATTGAGTCGTTGACTCTAAATCATTGAGTTTTTGAGTATCATAAGGTAAATCGAGAACTGCTTTAATCTGATTTTCTGAACTTGCAACCTTCATAACATTGATTATAGCAAAAATGTAAGCGTTTATAATACGCATGAGCATATAAGTTATTTGCTCAGCATCAGAGAAATCAGTTTGACTATGAATTGCCATATTACGACGTTCACGCAAAAGCTCTAACTTTTGTTTCATTAAGAACCTATCTTTAAATAGAGCTACCGTTCGATGTATTGTAACATTATAATTATCTTTTTGTGTAAAAGTTAGAGTCTCTAGTAAAGACCAAAGGCTTCTAAATGACTTGTTCATATCAGTAGATTCAAGAGCCTCAACGTATCGATTGAACACCGTACGAAAATAAGAATATCTATTTATAGATTCAATAGACTTAAGTAATTTACGATACTTTCTGTTTGCATCTTGAAAATTATCACGCTCATAGTGTAATGATTTTGCATAGTCGGCAAAATTTGACTCATACCAGCACAAATTTGACGCCTGTTCACCGCTTGAAAAGTGGATCATGTGGTATTTAAAACGACGTAACTTATTAACAGGCTCAAACCTCATCCCATACGATTTTCTATCATGACCATAATTATAGAAAAGATTAATCACTCCTAAATAGAAACTTAATTCAGATAGAGATTTAGATACGGCAGAGTTTTCACAACGTGAACTAACCGTAACTGTCACCCAAGAATAATTTAACTCATTCAAATCTACACAAGATTTATTTATAAAATCAAAGTCATAATGATTTTTAAAAATATTAGGGAAATATTTGGATATAACTATACTTGAACGAGGAGTTTTAACCTTAACTTTTGACTTGATTCCTGCCAGAGATATTTTTGTGATCAAAGTGTAGCTTTGCACAGGTTGAAGTAAATATTTTTCTTGCTGCTTACGTATCTGTTCAGCTACATAACCAGCATTCAACATATCCTTATCAGCAGCTTGGAAAATTGCTTCACTTACAAAGATATCTCTTTTGAATTCAGGAATATCTTCACTAAACCTGTATTGCTCTTTTAACAACAGTTCATACAGGTCAAAATTAGTATTGTTAAATGCAGAATTGAAATTTTGTTGCATCCTAACCAAACCATGCGAATCACCTACATTAAATTTAAGTTCAGATAGACGCTGAATCAATTCCTTCGCTGCTAATGGATCTTTCCACTTTGATTTTGCCATGCACATGCAACCATTTAAATTCAAAAAGAAATACTAGCATAGCGCTTTATTAACCTAATTTATAGATATATTGCAAACATATGGTATACCCGCTCTGCGTATATATTGAAACTCTTCATTTTTATCGAATAACTTAATTAAAGCCTGATTAATGTCAAATTCACTATATCCTAGCTGACAGCCAGGCCGTAGCATCGCACCGCGCTGACAATGCAGTGCCCGACGTAGACTTTCCCCCCGTATTACTAGACGGGGGGAGCGTTTCGGCTCCAGCAACACAGTTTTCGACCGCAGAGAAACACGCAGATTTCCGGGCAAGAGATCGCTGCGCTCTGGCCTGACAGGATGAGGAGTTTTGAGCGATGATCGATGGGAGTACCGCGCAAGGGCGCGGGCTTCGGCCAGTTGGCTGAGGGGGCCGTATTGAGTGGTGTGGGGTGGCCTTATATGCCTGAAGGCATCTGCACGCTGTAAAGCTAAGGCACCTCCCCGCGACAGCGGGGCCCCTCCTTAGCTTTCCATCAGAAGGATGTCACAGTCGTCAGCGGGCCATCCTGAACAATGCCGCGACTCTCATTGCACACCACGATTGAATCAAATTCATGATACTCCAATGAATAGACACAATTGCCAATCGCATGGATGCTGTAACCCAGTTTGCGCAGCTCCTTTGAGTTGACCGCGAACTGCATCAAGTCATCCTTGTACGCCTCAAGGTAAATCACATCAAAGGACAGGTCTAAGTCAAAACTGCTGTCCGGCCTGACTGCAATCTGGCGAGCACTGCCCGTGACATACAGGTCAAACTCGGCCAGCGGGTGCTTGGCCTTTGGCCGTGTCGGCGCAGGAGAGCCGGGGACTAGGGCAGGTGAATTGCCTGGCTGTACCGTGGCCGGGATGGGAACCGGCTCTGATTTCGGAACGGGCTCTGAGGTCACGCCAGCGGTCAGCGGATTCTTAACACCACCAAACACAAAGAGCACAACCACAACAAGCAGGCAAAGCGCTCCGCCAATAAAAGACCAGTGCATCCATATGGGTTTGAGGTCAGACGCCGCAGCTTCTGAGACCGCCTGATTGGACGCCGTATGCGACTTATAGAAGCCGAAGTAGGACGGTTTGTAGCGTCGCTGTTCGACGTTGAGCACTTCTCCCCGGCAGCCATCCTGAACCTTGCGGGTGTAGGTTTTCTCACTGCCGAGCGCCGTATTTTTCGAGCAGCGATACTGCACCTGAACCATGTCTCGGACATCTTTGTGTATCTTCCTGTCAGACTGAGTGATTAGCAGCACATCGATGCCGTGATGGCGGTGCAGGCTGAGGAACTCCAGTACCTCCACCGATGCCCGGCCAATCGGCAACACCAAATGCGCCTCATCCACCACAACCAGCGGCCCCTGACCACTTTCATTGCGCCAGTCGTCCTTGTAATCCGCCGGAGTCGAAAAGGGGCGGTTGATGTTGCCGTGGTCGTCAAAGTTGGTCTCGATGATTTTAATCAGCTCAGTGACACCGTCACCAAAGACCATCCGGAACTTGTCCAGATTCAGGGGCAGGTTGGTAATGACCTTACGCCCGGCCTGAATCGCCGGGATGATGTGATAGACCACCGCCTCATAGGACTTGCCGCCACCGGGGCGGCCAATCAGCAGGTTTATCATGTTACGACCCCAGACGCGTGAACGGTATCAGCTGCAATATCAGGCGAATGGTGATGGCCGTGATGATCATGACCACGGCCTGAGGCAATCCGACCTGACCGAACACCCAAGCCACGGAATCCGGCAGGGACGTAAAATACTGCGAGAGGTCTATCGGGGTCAGCAGCTTGGATATCATCGCAACCAGTCCCTTGGACAGCTCCAACACCTGCTCAAACAGAAAGTACATCAGGTCTTTGAGCATGTTGACCAGAGACACCACCAAGTTATAAAGGAAGTTCAGCAGGATATTAAACAGCTCAACAATCCAATCGTACATATTAACCCCCGAAGACCAGACGACGGCAAAGCAGGGCCGCCGAAAACAAAATACAGGCCCGAATAAAGCCCCAGACGCCATAGCCAATATCTAAATCAAACCGACCGAAATTCCCCATCGCACCAAAGTCAAAACTAAGCCCCGTATCCGGCCCTTGAGCGCCATCGGTACCGACCTGAAACTGATTCAGAAATTTGAAGCGCTCACCGGACATCATGTCTTTCATGTAATTGTCCATAATCCCGCCCATGCCATTGGGATATTTCGAGTGGTAATACCCGGTGCAGGTATTGGACTGAAAACAGGACACCGTCCCGGCACCGGAGGTGTTGAGGTTCGCCAGCGCATCGGAATTGTCAGCCAGATGGTCAAGAGATTCCCCGATACCATCGAGTTTTTCCCCGGTCAGGGTCTGGCCGTCCTTCAGCTCATCCAGTTTGCCCAGCAGCTCGGAGTGTTGTTCATCGTCCTTGGTCTGACCGTCCAGAATCGTCTGGTTGATTTCGGCCAGTTTCTCATTGGACGTATCAATATTGTCATTGATGGCGTCGAGCTTTTGATTGGTTTCGTCATTGTCCGTCTGAGATTCCTGTACCGCCGCAATGAGTTCATCCTGTTTGGATAACTGCTGCTGATTGTTTTCATCCAGATTGGAATTGATATCGGCCAGCTTGCCGGAAATACCGCCCAGCTGACTGTATTGCTCATCGAAATGGGTCAGGAATTGTCCCTGCATGCCTTTTAAGACCGAGAGCTCCTCCTCAGAGAAATTCGCCATGTGCTCTAACTGGGTGTGTGATTTTTGCAGCGTCTCATGATAGCGATTCGCTAATGCCAGCTGCTGCTCTAAGGTGGCATTTCGGTTCACATCCATATCCAGCAGTCGGTTTAAATCTTTATGCAGGGTGGAGCCATTGCTGTTAATCGCCCGAATCACGCCGCCCATATCCGGACTTTCACCACCGCCGGAAGTACCACCGGATGTACCGCCAGAAGTGCCACCGGACGTACCGCCAGATGTACCACCGGACGTGCCGCCAGACGTACCACCGGAATCACCGCCAGAGGTACCGCCGGAATCACCGCCAGACGTACCACCGGAATCACCGCCAGAGGTACCGCCGGAATCACCGCCCGAAGTGCCACCGGAGTCACCACCAGATGTACCACCGGAATCACCACCAGAATCACCGCCGCCAGTATCCGGGTCTGGTTCCGGTTCAGGGTCGGGGTCTGGCTCAGGTTCCGGTTCAGGTGGTTCCGGTTGGTCTCGCGGCCATGTGTCACAGCGGTATTCAATAAACTCATGCTCCCGGTTACAAGTCACATTTGCCCTGGCATTGAACTGTGCCGGGTCGACACTGTTCAGACACTGGTCAATTTTGCTCTGAATGAGCTTGGGAACATGGGGGGAATCACAGTAGTTTTCAGGGGATGGAAGTTTGGTATAAGCCCCGTCCATACGTTCATTAAATCCACACAGAACCCCCGCAGAGGCTGCCCGGCAATTACTAAATACCCCCGAACCAGACTGACGCTTACCTTCCACACAAGAGGCCAGTTCGGAAAAACTCGAATCGTCAACGACCGAATCCGCAGATAAGCAGGCTGCTTTATCCGCGCCGTATGGCGGCAGACCATCGGAAAAAAAATAAGCCACCGCATGGGCCGAACCCGGAAACAGCGCAAAGTAAATCACCGGCAGCCAGCAAACCAAAGCAAAGCAAACAGCCAGCACCCCAAATCAGATTTCTTCATCCCAGCAACCATAAAAAAGGGCAGCCGAAGCCGCCCAAAGAGTCAGAACTTAGTGCCACCCCCGCAAAACCGCCAACGCCGAGAGGGCACCTATCAGTGACCAGAGCGTCAGCGTCAGGTCATGCAGGAGGAGCAGCATTACGCCTTGTTAACAGCCCGTTTCGCCAGCGTGATGCCTTTCATCACCATGGCAATCCCGACAATCGCGACACCAATCGCCGTGACCGAAGCTGCAACGTCACCCATGTTGATTGCGCCAAAAACACCATCCATATCAGTTTTCCTTACATTTTGTTGATTAAACGCTTGGCAATGCCGACCGGGTAAGCTGCGAAATAACAGGTCACCAGAATGGCCGCAAAGCCAAATGAAAACGCCGAGCCAACATCCTCCGGCGTGATTTGTGAGCCAGCCAAATAGCTGTCATAACTAGACTTGCTTATCAGGACAAAACCAGCACAGTCCGTTATTGGTGTGGGTACGGCATACAGAAAGCCTTGCTCGTTCGCCAGTACGCATGTATCTGCCATGATGCCGTCCCGAATTCTTACGCTTTGATGTAGTCGACGGCGATATTGCGGGACGGGTTATCCGGGTCCGCAGCCAACGTCAGCTTGAGCTGAGTCGGAAAGCTCAGGCTGGCAAACTTGGCAAACAGCGCCTTGTCGTCCGCCATGGAAATGGTTTTTTCCTCCAAGCCCAACTTGCTGATGTTGTTGTCCGCATTCTGGAAATCTTTCGCCGGCACCAGATAGTGAACCTGCGCAAATGAATACGGCTTAGGCTGACCCGACTTTTTGGAAATACCGCTCCCCATGGTGACAGCCGAAACAAGAACAGTTAAACCAGACATGACATCTCTCCGTTGAATTACGCCATCGCTAGGCGTTGATAGATTTGCGCTCGATGGGACTGCTGACGGAATGCCAGCAAATCCGCAAGCGGGACTTTTTCTGCCGCGTCCGAATCGCCCGTAACAGGCGTGTTGAGACGGTCAGGAATTTCGTAAGCTTCCAAATGGCTGGTCAGTTGCTTAACCACCTGCTCAGGAGACAGATTCAGCACCTGACGCATGTAGTTGACCAGCTTGCCGCACTGGGTTGCACCGTGTTTGACGGCGTTCTCAACCGAGGTCATGTAGTGACGTTTGTGCGTGGCAATGGCGCATTGCTCAGCCTCACAGACGCGGCCAAGGGCAGGGTATGCACCTGCAAAATACTTGTCGCCGTCGGTCAGAACATCGAATGGAATGACCCGGTCTTTTGACCGCAGTTCCAGCTCCCAGCGAACCCAATTCGGGTTCTGAGTCGATTTCGTTTGCTTGCCTTTCTCATAAACCCGCAGCATTTTGCCCGCCTCACGGCTACCGACGTAGAACGAACGGCCCAGCTCAGGAATCAGGCCATAACGCTTTTTCATGGTCTGAGACGTGCCTGCCTGTGTCTGGTACTCACAGGATTTCGCCATATGGCCGGACTCGATATAGGTGTAAGAGCACGGACGGCCACGGGTGATAAACGCACCTTCCTTGGCCATCTTGCGGGCTTCATTGACCCCGAATTCACCGCTGAAACAGTCGTATGCGACATCTGCCCGGGTAATCTTGGCGCCCGGCAGATGGCAAATAGCGTCATGCACTTCGGTCATGTCCAGTGCCACACAGCCCGTCCCGGAAAACGACACATAACAGCCGTGTTGCTTGGCACCCCAAGCGCACAGACCCGCTTGTTGGCCGTTGACCAGCAGACTGGCCGAGTGCGGATAGCCCGCAAATCCACCCGGACGCAGTGAGAATTCCCAGACGTTGCCGAATTTACCGAGACCGTGATTGAGGCGATTGACGAAACAGTCAACCTCACCACGGCACAGGCAGTCCATGGTATTGAGACCAAAGTGGTCCAGCAGGTCGGCTTTGACCTCATGGAAGCGGCGCGCATCGCCACCGATTTTAAAATCCGTGTTTTTGAACTTGGCCCGGACAGCAGCGGCATAATCGATGGCGCCAGTGTCCAACATTTCATGGGTGACGTTGTCACCAAATTCATTGAATTCAAATTTACGAATCGCACGAATTGAAGCGCCCATCTTGGCAAGCTCCAGCACGTGGGCGAGTTCCTCCGGCGTCCAAGTGAATGACAGGTAGTCAATAATCGTTTTCATTGTCGAAGACTCCCAAGTCATACAGTTCTTGCCAGTTCTCAGCAGTAACGAGATACAGCTCATAACCCTGAGGAAAAAATTCAGCGCCGATTTGATGCAATTCAGCCAGCGAACGAAAATACTCAGGCTCGCTACCAAGGAAGGCGAAACCAGAGCCGTCGGCGTTTTGTTCGTAATACAGGGGCTGAGTCATGAGCAACAAATCACGTATAAATCACGATTGGTCGTTATCGTAAACACGGAAATCCGTGTTCGCAAGACACGATCTAGCGTGATTAAACGGCTAGAATGCGAACAAGAGGAGAAAAATCATGTATCAAATAAAACTGTTAGATAGCTACAAAACAGCTAAAAACTATGTGCAAGATAAGCAAATTGCGGCTGATTTGGGTATTCCTCAGCAGCGAATTTCTGAAATGCGCAATGGAAAACGCTATCTATCTGATAAAGAAGCGATTTTTCTTGCTGAAGCTGCAAACATTGACCCGCATGAGGTTTTAATCTTTTTAGCGGCTGAGCGTGCCAAAGATTACAAAGCTCAACGTATCTGGCTGGACATCACGGCAAAGTTAAGAAGCCAAGGCTTTGAGGGCTTAGTCCTTGGTATGACTGGATTCTTAGCCCTCAATTCCTCAACCCTCAAGTACGCATTATGTACATTATGTTAAATTATGTGTTACCAGAATGAGAATAACACTGATAAAGCCGGGGGATACCCGGCTTGATGAATTAGTTAATTGGAGCAAATCCCCCCAGTATAGAAAAATTTCTGAGCATGGTACCGACAATATAAGTCTGACCATCATGTGGAACCGTTAGCAAGACGCCATCGTTGTAAGTGCCATTCAAAGCAGGATCAGCGCATTGCGTAGCTTCTACGTTAGTCACCGAGAAATAGCTGTTGATTCTCGTAATATTGCCGGAAATAGTGCAGGAATCGTTCACAATAAAAGAACCATCCGCGTTAATCGTCCAGGTGCTCCCATCTGTTGGATTTGTATGCGTTCCGACAATTTCAGCTAAAGTTAATGAATCATCTGCTTTCTGCATTGTGTAAACAACCGCATCACTTTCATCATTTGCAGGAGAGTAAGGAGATTTCCAAGTGACCGATGAATTGTTAAATGTGGCTTTCATCTCAATATCTGATAAGTGGTTTATATCCGAGCCATCAAATAATGACACAAAATAATAACCTGTTGTTATCATTGTATTATTGATTGTCTTTGCAGATTCAGAAAGAATAATCCCATAAGTATCCTCATCAAAATCGTTGATGATAATGTTTGTATCCGATCGCTTAGAATCAACCATCATCAGGGAAAAATTTGTCGGATGAACGTAAATCCCATCATAGTTAAATGTTCCTGATTTAGATGTCGCAGATGACTCCTCGCTACTGCCACCTCCCCCACAAGCAGTCAGAATCAAAGTTGATAGAATGCTTGCAGCAATATACCTTTTCATGCGTATTCTCCATTTTGCATATCAACACAAATACGCGGCCATTATAATCAAATAAAACAGTGTTCAAAGCTAAATGTTCATATTTTTGATATAAAAAAGCCCCGAATTTCGAGGCTCATCAATTTAACCATAACGCTGATTTACCATAAAATAGGTAATTCACACTTTGATTTTAGTTCTGCTGCAAATGTCAGTTTGCCTGGTACTTCAATCTCATATGAATGACCTATTCAAAACCATCAATGACCTGATTTCAGTAAAATCATTAAAGCTACTGCACAAGCATCAGAAGATGCCGGGTTTTGTCCTGTAACCAACAAGCCATCAATTTCAACATGACTTTGCCAATCTTCAGATTTTTGATAATGACCGCCATTTGCTTTGAGCATGTCTTCAACAAGGAATGGAACGACCTCCGTGAGTCCTACAGCAGATTCTTCAGAATTAGAAAAACCAGTGACTTTACGACCAGAAACCAGAGAGTTACCGCTTTCAGACTGAGTATGGCGGAAAACGGCTGGCGCGTGGCAAACAGCACCAACAGGCTTTCCCTGAGAAATAAAAGCTTCAATTAAGGCGATTGAAGCAGGATCTTCTGCCAAGTCCCAAAGCGGTCCGTGCCCTCCCGGATAGAAAATGGCATCAAAATCCTCAGCATTCACTTGGTTTAATCTCAATGTATTTGCCAAACATTGCTTCGCATCCTCGTCCCGTTCAAAACGGCGAGTAGCATCTGTCTGCGCATCCGGCTGGTTACTTTTAGGATCGATCGGCGGCTGTCCACCGTTTGGAGATGCCAGCGTCAATATGGCTCCCGCATCTTTAAAAACGTAATAAGGAGATGCAAACTCTTCCAGCCAAAAACCCGTTTTGTGCCCAGTCTCTCCAAGTTGATCATGTGATGTCAGCACCATCAGAATTTTCATTGTTATCTCCCGCAGTGAAGTGTCTTCAACCCATTAGAGATTAGTCAGGTTCAGCGAGAACTCTACCTTTCCGCCATGAAAAGCAGACAAATTCAACATCTGAACCCAAACGAAATATGAAAACTTAGTGTCCCAGCAAAAACACAATCTCACTCAGGCATTAACCGCCGGCAAGTTTAACGGTATGTCCTTTTTTCTCCAGGGTCGCTTTTAACAAATCGCGTTTATCTCCCTGAATTTCAATCGTTCCGTCTTTCACTGCGCCGCCGCAGCCGCAGACCTTTTTCAGTTCGGCCGCCAGAAGCTTCAGTTCTGTGTCATTCATATCCAACCCGGTAACGATGCAAACACCCTTCCCTTTCCTTCCCTTTGTCTGGCGCTGAATACGAACAACACCGTCTCCTTTCGGGCGCTCAGGTGCTGCTTTTTCTTCTTTGATTCGGCCTGTTTCGGTAGAAAAAACTAATCGGCTGTTGTCACTCATTGAACTCGATCCCAATAACTGCTTGAAAAATGTGACCCGGTCATCAGGTTGAATACAGATGTTTGCGACCGGTGCCAGCCCGAATAATATCAATAAATAGGCTTCTAACGGAAACTCATATGATTCGTAACGTAATCTTTGACTTTGGTGGCGTGCTGTTCGAATGGAATCCACACAGAGTGGTCGAAACCTTCACTCACTCTCACTATGAGCAGGAAGTTTTGCTCAAGAATGTGTTGCAACATCCCGATTGGCTCGCATTGGATCGCGGAACAATGCTGATGGCAGAAGTCATACCTAAGTTTGCAGCCCGAACTGGCTTTCCGGAAGCTCGAATGGAAGATTTTATTGATCATATCCAGAGCAGCCTGAGACTTATCCAGGCATCCAAAACATTACTTGATGAGCTCATTGAGCAAGAGTTTCACCTTTATTTTCTCAGTAATATGAGCACAGCTTTCTTCGAAACTCTGAACGAAAAGCATGACCTTTCAACTTTGTTTGATGGCGGGCTGCTGTCTGCAAGAGAGCTTCTTTTAAAGCCGGAACCTGAGATATTTCAGCTTCTTATGAATCGATACGACTTAATACCGGAAGAGACGTATTTTATCGATGATAATGAACCGAATGTTCTGGCTGCCAGAGAACTGGGGATCAACGCGATTCATTTTTCAGCAACCCCGAGTTGTTACCAAGAAATCCGCTCAGCTTTGAGACTAAAGATAAGTTAACTGAATCTATGCTTACTGAGTTATCTCTTTAACATTGAGCTGAACTAAGCATGACTGCTTATGTCTATAGTACCCATAGATGTGATCATGTGTTCTCTGGAGGTTTTGTGAATAAAGCATTGATTCCACTCATGTTAATTGTATGTACTTTGAGCAGCCCTTTCTCTCTGGCTGAAGAAGGAAAAAGCAGACCTCAGGAAAAGAAATCTATCGTCGGGCAAGTTGAAACCATCAAGATTCCTGATTTGGACATGGAGTTCCTTGCTCGTATTGATACTGGCGCCAATACAACATCAATCAATGCTTCCAACATTCGGGTACTAGGTGAAAAAAGTGATGACATGCGAGAAAACCTTGGCAGCATGGTCGAATTCACCACTGAGAATGAAAAAGGCGAAAAAGCAACCTACAAAGGGAAGATCGTCAAAGTCAGTAAAATCAGGAACGCGCAGGGCGTTGAACGTCGTTACGCGGTCAAAATGGATTTAAGCTGGAATGGTGAACATAAACGCGTATCCGTGAACTTAAGAAACCGCAGTAAGCTGGAATATAAATTACTGATTGGCAGAAATTGGTTAATGGGCGACTATCTGGTCGATGTTGAGAAATCTGACGAAGACGATTAACCCCCTACCATTTGATTCGCTGATAAAAATTTTAACTTACCGACTTGATTCCAGGTTGGTATTGTCTATAGTAATTTTATTCTCAACGTTTAGTTATAGTGCGCCAGAATGAAAAAAATTCCTGTGGTAACCAACGAATCTGAAAAACAGCGCAGTATTCAAACTTTCTCTTTACCGATAGAAGATGTTGAGGTGTGGAAAGTTCTGACTCATCAGCAGTATTCAGCGAATACTTTGCTTGCATTCAAGAACGATTGGAACCATTTCCTGAGCTTTTGCCTGGAGAGGCACGCATCTCCCTTACCAGCCACCGTCAAAATTGTTCATGAATTCATAGACCGCATGGCACAGAAACGAAAACTGGCCAGTTTGAAACGTTACATCGTCACTATTGGATTGGTTCATCGTTGCCACGCGCTCCCAGACCCTTGCCGGCATACTGAAGTTCGCCTGGTACTGAACAAGTACAGGCTCGAAAAACAAGATGACTATAAGAATGCAGCCGCTTTTCGGGACGACCATCTGCAGCGGCTTGCCGAGAATTTCTCACTCGCAACCAAACCGAAAGATGTCCGTGATTTCGCGATTTGGTCCATCATGTTTGAAGCCATGCTGAAACGGAGTGAACTGGCAGCGTTGACGGTAGATCATCTGGACATCGCCCCATCCGGCTTAATTACCCTGAATGTAAAAGAACACGCCATTGCCTTGAGCACACTCGCCTCTCAAGCGCTTCAACGTTGGTTAACCATCGGAATCATTGAAGCCGGAAACGTCTTCCGGCGTATCGATCGTCACGGAAATATTGGCGATCAGCCGCTAGACCATTCCTCAATTTACCGCGTATTCAGACGTGCCGGAGATGAACTGGGCGTCAGCCACGACACCATATTTTCTGGCCAGTCGCCTCGTGTCGGGGCCGTGAAAGATTTATCTGATGCCGGTGTATCAATTCATGATATTCAGGCACAAGGACGTTGGAAGAGCCCGGCAATGCCGGCGCAGTATGCTGGGAACAAAGATAAGCACGATACTGAAATCGCAAAATATGTAAAAAATAAGCCTTGGGAAAAGTGATGTATTGAAAATACGCTCAGTCAGCTTGGTCCGGAAGTCCACTGTGGCTGCGCAAGGTCCTGAACTGGCTGAGTGATACGCTCGAACAATCTTTCAAGCGGCTTCAGATCACCAAAATAACCAGCCTGATTCGCTTCCACCCACTCTTTCAGGTTAATGCCTTCCCAACAAATCTCATAGCCGGCATTTAAGGCCAGAATTTCAAAGAAAATGCGCTGAACTCTGCCATTTCCCTCACGGAAGGGATGGATCACATTCAGTTCACAGTAATAGTGAGCTGTCCGGCGAATAAAATCATCGAAATTCAGATGGCAAAGATAATCTTCTTCCGCCAAGGCATCAAAAAGACGTTCAGCTTCTCTTGCAATGTTGTTCGCGTGACAAAACCGCGTTTGTCCTTTCGTGATGTCTACACGGCGAATCTGTCCCGCCCATGCATAAAGATCCTGAAAAAGGATGAAGTGAATTTTTTTCAGGTAGGACAGTTGGAAACAGCCGAATTCAGGCTCAAAATGTTCTGCACGCACACGGGTAAAATCGCGCTCCGCACGCGCCAGTTCATCTTCATCTTCTATATTCAGCAAATTAATCAGCACAACAGAATCAGGATAACAATCCGGATCCTGCTGAACGCCATACTTATCTCGCATAGGCTTTTTTCAGCTTCGCGATCAACGCTTCTTCAGTCAGCGTAACCTCTGATGCTTGTTCTGTCACAGACAGCGCATCCAACTCAAACCCCTCTAACTTTAAACTGGCCCGGTAGTTGCGCCTGCGCATTGCCCTGAATCGCTCCGCTTTTACTTTTGTCGTCAACATACAGTGCTTAAGGTGTCTTTCAGTGAGTATTACAGCCCATGAAAAAAACGCCAGTCTGACTGGCGTTCGTATCAATGCAGGTTCATGGGAGTCCGGATTACACTTCAGAACGCTGAACAGATTTCAGAGCAGATTCCTGAGCGCCTTTCCTGATGGCTTTTTCCAGGTAGTCCGCAAATTGATGACCATAATGAGCCAGCATTTGCGGGAACATGGAAATTGGCGTCATTCCGGGAAAAGTATTGATTTCATTGAGCAGAATTTCATTCTCTTCACTCAGGAAGAAGTCAATTCGGGACAAGTCTTCCAACTTCAGATGCACAAATGCTTTTCGGGCATAGGCTCTGATTAACTCAACCTGTTCTTCACTGATATTCGTCGCTTCAACCACAGTCGTTGAATGGCTGTCTGCACTGTATTTTTCTTCATAAGTGTAAAACTTCCCATCCGGACAAGTCACTTCCCCCGGCTTGGTTATGATCAGCTCATCACCATACTGATATGCAGCAACTTCAAGCTCCCGGGGACGAATTGTTTTTTCAACCAGAACCTGATCAGAGAAGGTGAATGCATTTTTGATCGCTTCTCTCAAACTGGCTTGATCTGTCGCGCGGTAGCAGCCGACAGATGACCCCTGACAAGCGGCTTTCACAAACACACTTCCCCAGCGCTCAAGTGCTTCTGCCGCACTTTGGAACGCTTCTTCTGTCTGTTCACTCAGGAAGACATATGGCGTGTTCGGGATGCCAAGCGCATCGAACCATAATTTTGAGGTAATCTTGTTAAAACAGTTGGTACTTGCCTGTGGGCCACACCCGAAATACGGCAGACCAACCAGCTCTAGTAAAGACTGAAGGTCACCGGTTTCGCCCGGATACCCATGCACACAGGGAATCACATAATCCACAGGCAGCTTTTCGCCAGAATCCGATTGAATGCTGCGATCAAGGTTCAATTGCCAGCGTTGGTTATCTTTGTCAAACCATCCGTCAGACTTCATTTCAATGCGTATATAGCGAATGCCATCAATCGACTGGAGGTTCTGTTCAATAAAGTTAGCCGAAACTAAAGACACTTCGTGTTCGGCACTACCGCCACCACAAAGTAATAAAACATGAATTGGATTCATCTTGATCCCTTTTCAATCGCTGCCTGCCGGCACATGAGGAACCGCCAGACGATCAATTTATTATTGCCGTTGAAACCAGACTTCACAGACACTGATTTCACAAAAAACTTCAACAGCATTCAGGGCATCAACTATTGCATCTTATCCATCAGGCATCAAGCGATCGGCAGGATTCCTCTGCGCGAAAAGGGCTAAAGATACAAAAAATAAGCTCCTCGTGTGGAGGAGCTCTGGATTGTCAATTTTCAGTGAACTTTTGTCAGCTTAGGTTCCGGAGACTGATGGATTTTTGCCAGACTTCGAACAAATGGACCGAAAGACTGAATATCGCCTGGCAGTTGCTGAATGGCTGCTTGCGCTTCCTCTACGGTTTTAAAATGACCGTACAGCAAGGTATACCAAGGTTTCTCACGATAAGTTTTCTGGTTGATCCACACAGGCTGCTGACCTGGTAGTTTAGCCACATAAGGTGCAAAACCACTGTTCTGACTTAACCCCAGCACCTGAACAGTGAAACCCGTCTCAGGCGCGGCAGCAAATTCATAATTGGCCTGAGAAGCCTTGCTGCTGTCCACCAGGGTTACAGTCGCTGCCGGAGCCGCTGTTGCCGCTTCGGTCATTGTTTCATTTTGAGCTTTTGTGTCATTACTGACAGCAGGCATAGTCTGAGCCGTCATCGCAGCAGGTTCGGCCATCGGCGCGATTTCTTGCTCCATTGGCACTACCTCATCGTTCAAGGCGATATCACCTGAAGTCAGTGGTTCAATCGGACCATTCATCTGCTCCACAGCCACGGGTTCAGCATTTACTGGCTGCTGTGCCAATGCAGCCTGTTCCTGTTCTTCCAGCGTCGGTACCACAGTGCCATTGATAGTTTGACGTTCATTGTCTAGCGCACAGCCTGCTAAAGCTGAAGTAATAGCAACCATTAAGGCAATTTTTTTCATTATCATCGTGCCTGATTTATTGTCTTGAAAAGATTCTGCACCCCGACCTGATACCAATCAAGCCCGCTCCGCACAGGGAGCTGTATTATTGGCGTTATATCACAGGTTCAAAGCTCCCTAAATAATAGGTTGATTTTTTATTGAATTTCCACCTTTTCATAAATATGTACAAACAAAAAATGACAAAGACGTTTCACAACTCACGCATCAGCCACAGACAATGTTAACCAGATTCCATTACACTCACAGCAGCGGATCATCTGCCAGCCGTTATTGAACGCATATTTGTCTGTACCGACGGATTCACAGCTTTTGGCAACCGGAGAGAATTTTTTGCAATGAAAGGACTTGAATCTCTGCTGAAACCACGTTCAGTTGCCGTCATCGGCGCTTCTGACAACCCGAAACGTGCCGGGTATGTCGTGATCAAAAACCTGTTGTCCGGTAATTTTCATGGTCCCATCATGCCCGTCACACCCAAATATGACGCGGTCGCGGGCGTGCTTGCTTATCCGGACATTGATAGCCTGCCTCGGGTGCCGGACCTTGCCATCCTTTGCACCCAGGGTCACCGTAACGTTGACATCATCGAGCAATTGGGCCGAAAAGGTGTGAAAATGGCCGTCGTGCTGGCCGCAGGGATGAACGTTGACTTAAATGGTGACGGTGTCACGGAAGATGTCCGGATGCATGAGGTTGCGAAAGAATACGGTATGCGCCTGATCGGTCCGAACAGTATGGGGATGATCCTGCCCTGGCACAACCTGAATGCTTCGTTCTCTCCCATCGCCGCAAACAAAGGAAACATCGCTTTTATTTCTCAGTCGGCCGCTGTCTGCACCACCATTCTGGACTGGGCCAAAAATAAGAATATCGGATTTTCTACTTTTATCTCGCTAGGCGATACCTGTGATATCAGCTTCGCTGAACTGCTGGATACCCTTTGTCGAGACAGCAAAACACAAGCAATTTTGTTGTATATCGATTCCATTCGGGATGCCCGCCGGTTTATGTCGGCGGCACGGGCGGCGGCAAGGAATCGGCGGATCCTGGTCCTGAAAAGCGGCAGAACCAAAATCGGCAGCGCTGCGGCACACCTTCACACCGGAGGTGAAATTGGCCTGGATGCCGTATATGACGCTGCGATAAAACGTTCCGGGATGCTTCGGGTTCACAATACACACGACTTGTTCGCTGCAGTCGAAACGCTGGCCCATGCTGTCCCATTACGGGGGGAGCGCCTGGCAATCCTGACCAATGGCGGCGGTCCGGCTATTATGGCTGTGGATGCGCTGACAGAGCGAGGCGGTAAGCTGGCAACCCTGAGTCCGGAAACCATCGATAAACTTTCTGCAGTTCTGCCTGCCAGCTGGTCACAGTCGAACCCGATCGATATCGTTGGCGATGCCGACATCATGCGTTACGAAGCCGCAACACGCATTTTGCTCGATAGTGATGACTTTGATGCGTTGCTAATCATGCATTCCCCTTCAGCCATTGCTCCGAGTAAAGAAACGGCTGAGCACATGATCAGAGTGCTGCGGCAACACCCGCGTACAGCACACTTCAATATTCTCAGTAACTGGGCGGGCGAAACACAGGCTCAGAAAGCCCGTCAAGTCTTTACGCAGGCAGGATTTCCGGCCTACCGAACGCCGGAAAGTGCAGTGACCGCTTTCATGCATTTGGTGGAGTACCGCCGGAACCAGAAACAGCTGATGGAAACGCCATCCTCATTCGGTGAGACACAAAGCAATCCGGGCCATGTTCACCAGTTACTTGACCAACTGCTCGAAGAGAAGATTGATCATCTGGAAACCCATGAAGTCAGACCGCTTCTGGAAAGTTATGGTTTTCATACCCTGCCGACCTGGATTGCCTCAGATCCGGCAGAAGCGGCACACATAGCGGAGCAGATTGGTTACCCGGTTGCAGTCAAACTGCGCTCCCCGGATATCCGCCACAAATCAGAAGTACATGGGGTCATGCTGCACCTGAGAACTGCGGCAGAAGTCGCCAATGCATCACAGGCCATTCTTGATCGGGTTTCGCTCAACTATCCGATAGCGCGGATAGAAGGGTTACTGGTCCAGCGCATGGCCAATCGTGCCGGCGCCCAGGAGCTTCGTATTGCCGTTCATCCCGATCCGATATTCGGCCCCGTCATTATGATTGGCGATGAAGCAGCGGAATGGGACATTCATCGCGATGCAGCCGTCGCGATTCCCCCGCTCAATATGGCGCTTGCAAGATATCTGGTCATCAATGCGCTGAAAACAGGCAAAATCAAACAACGCAGCCTGCCTGACCGGCTGGATATCCCTGCACTGTGTAAACTGCTGGTGAAGCTCTCGCAATTAATTATCGATTGCCCGGAAATTACGGAGCTCGATATCCACCCGCTGCTGGCTGCTGGAGAAGACATGACCGTCATTGATGCGTCAATGACGATCCGGCCGTTTACCGGAGATACTCAGGAGCGGCTGGCGATCCGGCCCTACCCGAAAGAGCTGGAGATGTTCACAGCTCTGAAAGATCAAACCCCCGTCTTGCTGCGCCCAATCCGGCCGGAAGATGAACCCGGCCATAAAGCCTTTATTGCCAGGGTCTCTCATGATGACTTATACAACCGCTTCTTCTCGGAAGTGGGTGAATTTAATCATGAAGCTTTAGCCAATCTGACTCAGATTGACTACGACCGCGAGATGGCTTTCATTGCCGTGAGTCTTGACCCTGACTCTCATGAGGAGCAGGAAATACTCGGGGTCAGCCGGGCGGTATCCGATCCCAGCAATGAAGAAGCTGAATTTGCCGTACTGATTCGTTCCGATTTGAAAGGACAAGGTTTAGGCAGCATTTTGCTCAATACCATTATTCAATACTGCAAACAAAGAGGGACTCTGCGAATGACCGGAATCACCATGCCGACAAATCATGGCATGCTGGCGCTGGCCAGAAAAAGTGGATTCCAGGTTGAGATTCATTTTGAAGATAAAACAGCCGAGCTGTTGTTGCCGCTGCAACCAGAAAATTTGAATGCCGCCAGCGACTGAAGACAGTGCTGACCTGAACTTCAGGTCAGCCTTTTACAGATATGATCAATTCAGGTTCTTTTTCCACAATTGCTCAAGCTGCTGAATTGCCCAGGTTTTCGCTTTCCCCATCCGGCTGCGGTTCCAGGCAAGCACCAGTTCGAACTCCCGGACAGGATTATCACCAATGGTCACCAACGTTCCGGCTGCCAGATCTTCCTGAATAAAGCAGGCCGGTATCGTCGCAATACCCAGCCCGGCACGAAGCGCATTGAGCTTATCGTACATGCTGGATACCGTCAGCAGTGGCTGTTCTTCGAGAATATTGTGTGTAATCGGCGGTAAATTTCTGGCGGTGTCTGCGACAGCGATACCGCGATACTGCTGGCGGACCACAGGATCCAGCGGATCCTTGTGCTGATGAATCGGATGCTCAGGGTGAGCAACCCAGACAATATCCATCTTGCCTAACGGCTGAATTTTCACTTCCGGCGGAGCAACACTTGGCGGTGGCGCGATCAGAATGTCAGCCCTGTCCTGTGCCAGCGCTTCCCAGCAACCAGCCAGAATTTCCTCCCGAAACTTCAGACGGGTTTTACTTTTCTTCGCCAGACCTTCTACAAGCGGGAACATCAGATCCAGACGCACCAGACCATCATAGGCAATTGTCAGCTCAAGTTCCCAGCCATGTGCCAATGCTGTCGCGTCCGATACCATTTCATCCGCTGCAGAAAGCAGTAACCGGCCTCTTTCCAGTAATAGCCGTCCCGCTTTAGTGAACACAGCTTTATGGCCCGAGCGATCAAAGATCACCAGATCCAAATCCTGTTCCAGCTTTTGAACCTGATAACTGAGTGAGGACGGCGCACGGCCCAGTTCTTCAGAGGCCGCAGCAAAGCTGCCGCGACGTTCAATGGCATCCAGAACCATTAATGCTTCAAATGATAATAACCGGCTCAATTTGTTTTCCCTGTGCCATGACAGCTTTGAATTACAGGCTGTTGTAACACACTCGCCAGAAAATACCTATCAGCTCATTTCTTTAATGCATGGATTTCAAAGGTTGCATCAATTGTCGGCGTTTCTTCAGCATCAACCCAAAAGCGATGAGCACATAGAATACTGCCAGCCCCCATAACTGAAGCCACCAGCCACTGATCTGCTCAAAACTGGCACCCATTTGATTTAACCGCAAAAATCCATTGATTGCTGGCGTCGCCGGAACCAACTGAACCAGCCAGTGCACGGGAGCCGGCAGTGCAGAAACAGGCCAGACAAACCCCATGGAGAAAACGAGCGGCAGAGAACTCAATACCACCACAACAGTGACCAATTCTTTCCGCGGTAATAGTTCACCAACCACAACGCCAAAAGCTGCAACTGAAATCAGAAACGGCAAAGTCATGGCAACCATATCCCCTATGGATGCCAGGCGGCTAATGCCATAGGTGTCAAAACTCAGACCAAAATAATAGGCGCACAGCGGAATATAGATGAGGGAAAATAACGTCACACGGACAAATAGAATTTTCCAGGCTGGGAGCGAGTCCCAGTAGCCGTGCTCACCGCGTGTCCTTGCTTCATTCTGCGTCGCACTGACCAGTCCGGAGCCAATGATCAGAGTCTGATGCAGAATGAATACGAATACTGCGGGAACAATATAGTTGATGTACCCCATCGTCGGGTTAAATACAGGCTGCATGCTCAGCTTCACGGAGGAATATTGTTCTGCTGCCAGAGCAATACTGTCCCCCTCGACAACCATGCGGGCAACTTTCGCTTTGGCGCTCAGAGTGCCTGTCGCGGTTGCTAAACCTTCAACGACTGTTCCATAGACTAAGAAGAGTGCCGCATCGCCGGAGAAAGAAACAGTCGGACTGCTTCCCAGCATAAGGTCACGTTGAAAATGTTCCGGAATCAACAATATTCCCTTCACGTCCCGATTCAGCAGCCAACGCTTTGCTTCCTCAAGGCCCGATGCAGTTCTCATCACCTGCACTTGTGGTGTGGCGTCTACCATCCGTACCAATTTACGGCTGATTGCGCTGTTATCGAGGTTCACGACTGCGATTTGCTGCTCTCGCGGCAATTGTTTGGCATAAGGCAGCGGATAAAGCAGCGAATAAATCAGTACGCCTCCGAAAACAGTGAAGATGATCGCCGGGTTCGTAAAAATCGCCTTGAGTTCAAGTCGTAAGATGTGACGCCAGCTCATGCCCTTGCCTCCAGTTGGCCTTTACGCCAGGACAACATACGCAATACCGCCAGTCCAAAAGCCAGAATGAATGTGGTTAAAATCAGAAGCTGTGGCATCGCCTGCTGAAGGCCCGTGCCATAATCGACCTGCTGAACCTGAATCTCAATGTAATGACTGACAGGCAGCAATGCTCGCCAGGCGGCAGCAATCGTCTGCATGTCTGTCGCCGGAAAAGTAATCCCCATAAAAGCAAAAGCCGGCGCCGTAAAACCGGCAACAAAGCTCATCGCCCGGGTCACATCCATTGCCACAAAAAAGAATAACGTTGCCATGCTCAGACAGGCAATGACCATGAACGCCTGTGCCAGCAGCAAGATGCTCCAGCTGCCATGCATCGGCCAGCCAATCAGCACATACAGCCCCCAGAGAAATAGCATGCCCTGAGCCATGAAAACCAGCCCATAAGGTAACAATTTACCCAGCAAAAGCGTGACTGGCTTTTGAGCCAGCCAGGGCAGCAATCCCTGGCGACGTTGTTCAACCGCCAGCGCCATCACCGTTGTCGCGATGATAAAAATCTGCCACAGCGCCGGAATGATTCCGGATACCAGAAACTGACCATAGTGCGAGTTACTGTTAAACAACGGGATGATCTGATTACGAACCGGCAATGCCTGTCCCAGAGCCTGAACCGGTACCGTTGTCCCGCCAGCCATTTTCTTCATTGTATCAATGCCAGCGGTATAAGTTGCCTGAGCCGAAACAAAAGCACTGTTCACCAGTTTGGCAATGAGAATAAATTGAGCGTTATTAAACACAGTTACGGACGGTGAAGCACCGCGGAGTGTGTCTTTTTCCATTGATTCAGGGATCACCGCCAGCGCATAGATATCACCGTTGCGCAGCATAGCTGAGCCTTCTTCCACACTGGCAAACTGCTTTGTAACAGCCAACGTCGGACTGGCGTCGTAATAACGCACCAGTCCGCGAGACAGACGGCTTTGATCCAGATCCACCACACCAACCGGCAGATCTCTGGCAATCCCCTGAGAAAAGATCCACCAAACCAGCACAGACAAGCATACCGGCAAAACAAACAACATTGTTTTCAGCCAGGGCTCCTGCTGAATGATGCGGCATTCTCTTTTAAAAGCAGTCAGCAACATATCAGTCTACCAGTACGCTCATACCGACACGCAAACCATCCACAGGCTGGATTGGTCTGGCTTCAACTTCAAATGTACGCATATCAAATCCCTGCCGGGCATCTGTGGTCCGCCAGGTTGCAAAATCACCCATTACAGATAAATGCGTCACCTGAAACTCGTACCGGCTCTCACCCAGTGCCGGAATGCGGACTTCAAACGTTTTACCCTTGGCAAAATCTTTCAGACGGTCTTCACGCACATGGAATACAGCCCATGCATCATCCAGATCGACGATATTCACAACCGGGAAACCCTGCGGAGCGAGTTCGCCGTCATGTAGTAAGATCTGGCTGACTTCCCCATTATGCCAGCTTGAAATCTTGGTATCGGCTGCATAGGCTTCCACTTCTGCAACAGCACCTGCGGCCATACGTTCCTGTTCCTGAGCTGCCCGCTTGGTTTCTTCCCGGGCACCTTCTTTCGCCATTTGATACATCTGATAAGCCGCCTGTTCGGTATAACGGGCAGCCTGCCATTGTGTATAGGCTTCATCACGTTTCTGCTCGGCAACAACCCCGTCACGATACAGATTATTCACACGACGATAAGTCTTCTCGCTGAGTGCTGAGGCTGCTTTCGCTTTCTGCCACTGATCCTGAGCTGCCGCAACTTCCTGTGCACGAGCGCCATTCTCTGCCTGCTCAGCCATAGCACCTGCCGCTTGCTGGCTGGCTTTCGCCTGTTCCAGTTTTGCATCAATTTCCGGGCTGAGAATGGTAAAGATCAGCTGACCTTCACTCACTTTATCGCCTTTACGCACCAGAACCTGATCAATTCTGCCGGCGACTTTTGATGAAATATTGTACTGCTGGGCCTCTATTTGTCCCTGCAGACGTTCAGGTTGCGGCTGATAAGCGTCCCAAAAGCGGTAACCCAACCAACCTGTCAGTGCTACAGCGGGCAGAACCACTGCAAGAGTTTTCAACTTGCTCATCTCAGTTAACCTTTAATCCTTTGTAATTTTCATATTCGTCGAAGGTATTGATACCGCCGCTGACGGCCAGAAGTCGTGATAACGCTGTGACATAATGATAAGCCGCGGACAAACGCTGGGTTTTCACACTTGCCAGATACAGTTCAGCATCAACGACATCCAGAGACGTTGACAGTCCCTGACTGAAGGCTTTTTCACGTAAGAAGACACTTTCTTCTGCCAGTGCAACACTTGAAGCCAGACCTTCATATTCCTCAAGCGCCTGTGATGCCTCGCGATAGGTTTTCTCCACCAGCACTGTTAAGTCCTGCTCTGCCTGGGCTCTCAGGTAATTGACCTGAGTCATCGCACTGTGAGCGGCTTTCACTTTGTCTGACCGGCCCGACGAGTCCAGCAACGGAATACTCACACCAACACCAATGGCCCAGTCAGGTGCGGTTTTGGCGGCAAGCGTATCTTCTTCATAAAGGTTGTAATTACCGTAAACAAAAACTTCCGGATAATACTTTCCTTTCTCGGCATCCAATGCCCCGTTAGCCTGACGCTTCTTGGCATCCAGGATATGCAGCCCCGGATAATCACTCAGTGTTTGATTCAGGAAGGTCATCATGTCCGGTAAACTTTCATTCACAAATAATGCAGTGGTGGGCGTTGCCGGGGTCTGCAATTTCAGCATCTTGGTTAAAGCAACCTGCGCAATTTCCAGATTCCGTTGTGCTTTCAGACGTTCTACACGGGCTTTGTCATAAGAAGACTGAGCCTGAAGACGTTCAACTTTCGCAATCTGACCTTGTGCTTCCATTTTCAGCGCATTTTTGTAATGTCTTTCAAGCCCTTTTTCCGCTTCCTGCCGTGTTTCCATCACTTGCTGAGCGAGTACCACGCCAAAGTAATAGTTCGATAAATCTTCAAACTTGGCATGCTCTTTCATTTCGAGCATGTACTTCGCTTCCTGCGTCTTTCCTTTGGCAATGTCCTGAGCAGCCATAATCCGTCCGCCAAGAAATACTGGCCAGACCGCACGGACAGAGCTGGTCAGAATGTCTCTATTCGTTACGCGGGATGTGAACAATTCATCAAGCTGTGCCGATGACAAGCCCAGTTTCTGTTGCAGAAGCATGCTTGCCACCTGACTTTTGCCTGCAGGCGTACTGGCAATGATATCGGAAGGAGCAATCTCAACCGGAGCATCCAGGTAGGTATAATTCGCCGAAACCGTGACTCGTGGTAATGACAATGCACGAGACGCTTCCTGCAAATGTTCAGCTTTTTCAACATTACTCTTTTCAGCTGCCAGTTCATCGTTATGGTTTCGTACGAGCTGCCAGGCATCATCAAAACTCACGGTAGCGGCTTGTGCCTGAAAACACAGAGCACTGATCAGTAACGCAAGGGAAAAGGGTTTAGCCTTGGGCGGGCTGACTATCATTTTTTTATCCTTCATACCTCAAGAACGGCAGCTTTCATTTTAGAGTTATTACTCTATAACACAAGCGTCACACACATATTTCTTTCACGTGATGTCACAACATACTGTTTTTAAAGAATATCAAACGAAAAAGCCCTCACAAGAGGGCTTTCATCAATCATTGAAAAAATGATTACATAAACCATTTCCACCAGATAAAGGCGACAAGAAAACCATACAAATAAACCAGCCCCGCCCAGGAGAGATATTTCATCCCCAGACTTAACTTCATTTCTGCAGGTAAAGAGGCACCGGTCAGCAAACGATAGTTCAGGTACGCAAATACAGGCGTCGTCATAAACGCCAGCACCATCGCAAAGTTCATCATGGGCATAAGTGCTGAAGTAAAGAACAGAATAATGGCCATTGCCAGCACGCTCACGATGATCATCCAGCCATTAATGTAACGATTTTGTGCCAAAGGCTTTTTCTGAATCAGCAGCTGAGCTTCCGCCAGAGCCCGTGAATAACCGTCAATCACAGTAATCGTGCTGCCGAAAATACAGAAGAACGCAATAACCGCAATCAGATAACGGGACCACTCACCGATGGTAGACGCATACATGCTGACCAGCTGATGCGAGAAGCCAATACCTGATGCTTTCAGCTCCGTGCCTGAGCCATAGAGCACCAGCGCACCCAGTGAAAGGAATACAATTGCCAGAATCGCAGTGCCAATGTAGCCCACGTTGAAATCAAACAATGCCGAACGCGTCGTGACTGTCTGTTCTTGACGCTGACTCTTCAGCCAGAGTGAAGTCAAACAGGAAATCTCTATAGGTGCCGGCATCCAGCCCATCATGACGACAATGAATCCAAAAGACGCTAGCGTCCAGGCTGACGGGCCCTCATAGTCGGCAGGCGCAACGCTGCCATTCCCGGCCGCAATCACCACAGCGGAAATGGTCGCAATCACCAGAACTGACATGATCACTTTCGATAAGCCATCCAGCGCCTTATAGTGCCCAGCCATCAGAATGATCAGACAAGCGGCCAGTACCATCGCAGATAAAACAGACAAAGGCAGCTCGCCCGGCATGAAGTAGCCCAGCAGACTGGCGCTGAACAGGAGCAACGCCGCAGTATTGACGATACTTGAAATCAGGTTGAGGACGAAGAAAACCAGCAGGTAACCACGTCCCATATCATCATATCCTTCCACAAGGCTTTTACCGGTTCCCATGGTGTATTGAATGCCGGCTCGGAAGAAAGGATATTTAAAAAGATTAACGAGCAGAATGATTGCAGCCAGTTGCCAGCCGTATATCGCACCGGCTTTGGTTGATGCTACCAGGTGAGAACCACCGACGGCTGCTGAAGCCATCATGATTCCGGGACCCAAAGATCGAATCAGTTGCTTGATGCCATTGCCCGGACGGGCCTGTGGCGGGTTTGATGTTGTGTCTGACATTCAAATACGTCCTTTGTAGTTTTTTATAGTAATGAACTTATTTGTCGCAGGTTTAAATTATTTATGCAATCCCCGCACCCGGCCTCAATCAATACGATTCACTAACCATAAACAACATAAAGCACATAATTCTGGTTTGAGATCAGTATGCATCAGTTCCTACCGAAGAAAGCCGTAAAAAAACGATAAAAAATATCGGTGTAAATGATTGATTGCATGATAAGAATCCCGGCCCTCTGATTCCCGCCAATTCACGTGCCAAATCGTCATGACACCGTTCAAATTTCCACATTCATCTGAGCTTCGGATTATGCTTGTAAAGAAAGCACCATAAGTCTGTCTTCAACGCTTGAGCCGATATGTCCTCTGACAACCATGCTGCTGGCAAGCAAATCCGAACAAGATTGTACCTGCGTCGTATCCGGCGGGGGGTCTTACTGACGGTCACCATCAGTGCTTGCCTCATCACCGTCATCGCCCTGCTGACCACATTCTGGCTGACCGCACAGGGCATTCAGTTACATGCCATTTCTGGCATTGGTGTATCCCAGCACGGTCTGTCGGTCAAACTGCTGACGATCAACATCCATGAAACGAAAATTGAGCTCAGCCACGTTCTCCTTTCAAAACAAAACCCTTCCCGGGAGGACAGAACGCTCTCGGACTCGGCTCAAGAACGCTGGCGGATTGAAGCCAAGCAAATGAAACTGAGGCCTTCACCTCAATTCAGAACCCAACTGCGACAAATGAATCTGAACGGTAAAGATGCCATGCTGGAGCAGGTCTCATTCGTCAGCCAGGGCGCGCTGACTCAGGGGCGTTTTCTCTTTCATGCAAACAGTGCCGAAACCCAGTTTCACACCCTGACGTCTGACACCGGTTACCGACAACGTCTTCAGGATATCCAGATTGAAGTCGCAACGTCGCCCGACTTTCGGATCAGCGGTCATCTGGGTCGCGGTGTAATGAACCTGCCGGTTCCTGCAGCCAACCAGACTGAAAAGTATCCGGCTGACTTTCAAGACCTGAATTTTTCTTATCAAAAAACAGAGACAACGCAGCCTTTCCACATGTCCGTCAGGCAGATAACACCGGGACAAACCGAGAATCAGGAGACAACAGATGAGGGCATTGATCAGTTGAGCATCACGCTGGATCTCGCATCGCCCGCGAACAGCCTTACCGCCAGTGCCAAACGAATCGACTGGAATCCGTCTTTCCTGCTCAGCCGCCAACCTGCTTCTGAGACACCGTTTCAGCCTCAGCTCGGGCAACTCACCGTGCTGCTCTATCAGCTTCCGGCGAAAAAAATTGATGTTGATCTGCTGACCATCCGGGGTTACCTGTCACACGCTCAACTCTCTTTGAACAAAGCGCAGGAAGGCACGCATTTTTCACTGAAAGGAATGCTGAACGCGGGTGTAACCAATGCATTGCCTTTTGATATACGTTTCCTGGCATCTGCCAATCAGGCCGCTTCTTTTTCACTTCGGCTTCTGGATGCATCCGGAGCGGATAAGACACAGCCCCCCCTGCTGGCCTGCGATGCGAATTGGCAATTTTCCTCGGATGTTCCCCAGCAAATCGCATGCATAAGTGACAATGTCACTAAAATCATGCACAAGTTCAATATCAGTGATATTCATGTTGAAGATTCAAAAACACAGACGCTTTCCGTCAAAGCAGAGCGCATCCATTCAGAGCACACACAAACTCAAGCCACTCAGGCATCAGAGCCGTTTGACTGGCATTATCAGATTGAAGTACAGGGACCTGAACACATTGCCTTTACAAGGCCCGACGGCACCCCTTCGAAAACAGCCAATCGTCGCGAACAAGATCCTGCCCGGATAAACATGACGCATGACGGGACATGGCGCTGGGAGCTGCAATTGAATTCCAAACAAGCACTGATGAGTCTTGCGGCACAGGAACAACTGGCTATCTCAAGCAAAAGTCCTGACGTTCAAACTCAAATTGATCTGACTGCGCTGACTTGCCACATCCCCTATCCGGAACCGTCAAACGACTGGCTGAATACCCTCAGTTGTGAAGCAGGCAGTACGGTTACGGCGGCTACAAAGCTTCTGAAAATCGGGCCAGTCGCGGCACAATCCATTGAAATGTCGCAAAGGATTCAGGCACAGATAAAAACGAATGTTCTGCAAATGACGATTTCTGATCTGAAAGCCCACGCAGAGCGTATCACCTTGCCCGATACAGCAGAGCATCAGAACAACATTCTGAACCGGCCTGAATTCAGTGCTTCGGAAATCAGGCTGACTTCTCCCCTGACAGAACAGGCACCGCTGACGTCATGGCACATTGAAACTGAACAGCTTCCCCTTGAGCTGAATGCAGACTTCAGCAGTACTCACCCTGTCGAGCCTAAACAGACGACCCGACGCACACGTCAGCCAGTTCAGCATGCCACAGGAAATCTGACGCTCACTCTGAATCGACTCCGGGCAGAACTGACCCGAGACCAGTGGGCATTCAACAGTGAATATGAAGCCGACCTGACCTTCAGCCTGAATGCCCAACCCTTCCCGGCCGTCAGGAGTCATGGTTCACTGACCACGAGTCCTGACCAAATAGGAGTCACAGGCCGTTTCAGCACAGCAAAAAGTTCTCCGATTCTTCACTTCAGAATCACATCAGCCATACCAACGGGGAAAACCCGCTTTCAGATTTTCCCCCAGCGTTTAACCTTCTCCGGAAAACAAAGTCTCCAGAAATTTTACTTGCCTCAACTTCCCGCCCGGCTGGATCTCAATAACGGCAATCTGACTGTCATTGCAGATCTGACTCTCGATAATCAATTATGGTCCGGCTCACTGGATGTCTTCACTGAACACCTGAATGGTCGTTTTAAGGATGTCCATTTTGCTGATCTGAATCTGTCGTTTACCAGCCTGATTTACAACAACACCATCCGGAGTCGTCATCCCCTGACGGTGCATAACGGCTGGCTCTTTGCCGGAACCTTATTTCAGGACATTACCCTGAACGGCGAGTTTGATACCCGTAAACCTGATTATGCCCTTCACAGGGCAAGTGCGAGAGTATTGGGCGGCTATCTCAGTACCCAGGGGGTGACCAGTCATTCTTTGACGAATATTGATGTGATTCCCTTGCGGATCCAGCGTCTCAGTCTTAAGAAATTAATGGATTTATTTAACGCAAAAGATGTCGAACTCACCGGATTGCTGGACGGTATGCTGCCCATCCAAATTGAAGACGGCAAACCCGTCATCAAAAAAGGTACTTTATTTTCAAGAAGTCCCGGCGGTATTCTACGCTATAAACAAGAGTCATCGATTGGCGAAAATATCGAATCGGGCAATACCAACAGCCTCAAAGTCATCGCCGGGATTCTCAGAAATTATCAATACGACTCTCTTGCCATTGATATAGACTATTCAAAGGATGGTCAATTAAATGCCAGTTCAAGGTTCAAAGGCCACAACCCAGACTTCCTGCATGGCAGACCGGTCAACATCAACCTGAACATACAAGATGACATCCCGGCCCTGATCAAAACGCTGAATACAATTAATGCCTCTGAGTTCGAGCGCATGTTTGTGAAGCAACTTGGTCTCGAAAAATAGATTTTGCGCTGAAATTTGTTGCAAATGACTTGAAAAGGTCGAAGCCCATGGATATTCAGTTAAAGTATTACTGCATGACAGGCTGTTTGGCAGCAATACTCGTCTTCTCAGCTTTCGGGGTAACTGGTTGTACACCAACGGTTCAGGTTGCTGCATCGGATAAGCCGATTGAAGTGAATCTGAATGTCAAAATAGAGCATGAAATTCGCATTAAAGTTGATAAGGAAATTGATGACCTATTCAGTGATGACGAAGTCTTCTGACAAGGCGGGGAGCCAGTCATGAAACGTATGCTGACTTATTTTGCCATTCTTTTCTTTTGCGCCAATGTGCTTGCCATTGATTTACAGCAAGCCAAAGCGCAGGGGCTCGTCGGTGAAGCCAATACCGGATACGTTGCAGCCGTGACACTGTCACCCACCACAGAGATTCGCCAGTTGATCCTGGAAGTCAACAAAGAACGGAAAGAGAGTTATCAGCGTATTGCCGTATCTCACGGTCTGACGCTGTCTGAAGTCACGCGACTCGCCTATAAGAAAGCAATCGACAGAACCGAGCCGGGACATTTCTACCAGAACGCCAGCGGACTCTGGGTGAAAAAATAGTCCCCGGCGACACCGACAAGTTTCGGTGGAACCAATTTTTTTGCAGTCAACCTTTCAACACTCAGATCTTACAGTGAATTTCAGCGTCAGAACAAGGTATACTCCAGCCACCCTTATTCGTGTGCTGTTTAAACATGTTGTTCCAACCCGCTCTCATTAAACAACAGATCACCCGTCATCCGATATTCTGGCTGTGTGCGCTGGTTTGTCTGATGCCCGTCATCAATTCACCGGTTGCACTGATCCTTGGATTTTCGCTCGCAACCTTAGGTTTTGTGCCAACGGATATTCCGGTTGCGTCTCTCACCAAGAAACTTCTTTCTGCTGCAATTATTGGTCTGGGATTCGGGATTCAGCTGGATGTTGCCATTGAAGCCAGCCGGTCCGGCCTTGGGTTAATTCTGGCTTCAATTGTGCTTACTTTACTCATGGGGGTCTTACTGACCCGCCTGTTCAGACTGGACAAAAAGACAGGGCACCTGATTGCTTCTGGAACCGCTATCTGTGGCGGCAGTGCTATTGCAGCGGTCTCCCCTGCCATTCAGGCGAACAGTCACCAGACATCACTCGCATTGGCCACGGTGTTTATTCTCAATTCAGTTGCCCTGTTTATCTTCCCGACCATCGGTCATTTGCTGAATATGTCTCAGCATGAATTCGGAATGTGGGCCGCCATTGCCATTCATGATACATCCTCTGTTGTCGGGGCGGCGGGCGCCTACGGCGATGAAGCGTTGATCACCGCAACCACACTCAAACTCGCCCGGGCTCTGTGGATTATTCCTTTGGCTTTTCTGAGCGCTTTATTATTTCGGGGAAACGAAAAGAAAATCTCAGTCCCCATGTTTATCCTGTACTACTGTGTTGCCATCTTGTTCGCACACTGGCTGCCGCAATTCAGTGAACTGTACCAGGCAATCTTTTCACTTTCCAAGCGTGTGCTTGTGGTTTGTCTGTTTTTGATCGGGGCGGGAATTACGGTGCAGAAACTGCGCGCTGCAGGAGCGAAACCACTCGTGCTTGGTGTTCTGCTCTGGTTCACGATAGGGAGCGGATCACTGCTGGCAATACTGTCTGGCTTTGCCGGTAGTTAATCAAGATCACCAGCAGTCAATCGAGATCAAAAGGTTGCGGGGTGCTGTCCTGACTCTGGTTGTCCTTACGCCATGCGTTTCTGGCAACCAGAGTAAAAAGCAGTGAAAAAGCGGTCAGACTCAGCAATGCACTCCATATCCCTGACGTCATCAGCGATCCCACCGTCAGCACTAGTACAGCCACCACCCATTTCACTTTCTTATCCATCTGCGTCACTTCAATTGCCTTATTACATCAACACATTATTGTTGATGTGTACTCCAGCGGGAAAATACCCTTTCACACTAAGAAAGCAGGATTTGTTATAACCAAAAGTAGTTAAGGCAGTTTTCTTATTTCAATTAAACCGTCTCGACGTGCTGACCCGATAACTTCAGACTTTCGTCTAGGATAAAAGGAGCTGATTCACTGTCTGAGGAGCGTTCTGTCATGCGGCGATTTGAAAACATTCTTTACATCAGCGATGGCATTCAGGATGAAACACAGGGCCTTCAACAGGCGCTCAGTCTGGCTGATGCCTTTCAGGGGAAGCTGACCATATTCATCATTTACCCGGACTTACCGGAAACACTGGAAAGCTATCAGGCAAACTGGGAACAAGCACTCATCGAAAAAACCAAAAATTTCGTGAAACAAGCCAGGACCAGATTATCCACCCCGCAACAAAGCATCATGCCTGCAATCGTTGCCCAAAGCAGCAAAATACCGGCCACCCTGATTATTCAGAGTGTCCTGCGCGACGATTTCGATCTGGTGATTAAAACCGCAGCACGCATGCAGCCAGACAGTGGCCTGAAAGCACTGGATATGGAGCTTCTGCGTCAGTGTCCCTGCCCGGTCTGGCTTTGCCGTCCTATAACTCACCCGCAACATCAGGTCCATGTCGCTGTTGCGATTGATGCCGACAGCGACAGTCAGGCAGAAACAGATCTCGACGTGGCACTGCTTCAAACGGCTCGTGACCTGGCAAATGACTGTGACGGAAGTCTGATTGTCATTTCCTGCTGGGATTTTCCGTACGAAGAGATTTCCAGTAACCCGTTTATCCACGTCCCTGAATCTGAACTCGAACATTCCATTCAGCGAACAGAAGCAAAGCACCTTGAGAAATTCAATGCACTGGTTGCGCTCTCAGGAATCCATGGGCCGATGAAAGTATGCCATCTCAAAGGGATGCCACAGCAATGTATTCCGGACATGATTGAACAGGAACAAATTGAATTGCTGGTGATGGGGACTGTGGCAAGAACAGGGATTCCCGGATTTATCATGGGCAATACTGCAGAAGACATTGTACAAAACACCCGGTGTTCAATTCTGGCACTGAAACCCAAAGGATTTGTCACCGACATTAAAGCCTATTAACTCAGCTTATCCGGCAGATAGCAGAATGAAAAAAAACGGGCTGCTCTACAGCCCGCTTATGATTGTTTCAACATTGTCTTACTGAGCGTTCATGGCATCCAGTTTAGCCCCGACGGGACCAGAGAAATTGTACCCATCGTGCTTGTCCCAGTTAATTGACCAGGTCATCACACCGCCATAGTTCGGGTAATTGAAGGCCGGGACAACAGAACCACAGTGAGTTCCGGCCGTCAGACAATCCAGCGCATTCAGAATATTCTGCGTCGGTGCCTGACCGGAGTTAGCTGAACTCGGGCCTGATGGCAGACCAATTGCAACCTGATCATCGCGCAGTGGTGCAAACTGCTCCCCATTTGCCAGCGTAAAACCTTCAATCAGCATCTTCGACTGAGCCACCATCATATCCACCGAGCCTTCTGGTGCTGCCCCTGTGGTGTAGGGATTTGGCAAACCGCCGTTGTTATACAACTGCACGTGCAGCAAATCCAAGGTTCCGCGCAGCTCGTTAATGAGCGGAATATAAGCGCCCCAAATCCCTGAGTAGGCCACCATACCGCCCTGAACATAAGGATGCTCCGGCGCCATGGTCAGATACATATCTCCGCCAATATTGGCTTCAATCTGCTTCAGGGCACGAGGCAATCGCGCCTGAATCTGAGAACCGTGAACCATGTTCGAACCGCTTTCCAGATCAATATCCAGTCCGTCAAATCCCCATTCGTTGATAATCGCCGTCAGACTTGAAACGAAGTGGGCTTCGTCGGCATCGGTATTGAGCGTGATCGTTCCTTCTGCCCCCCCCAGAGACAGCACAAACTTTTTCCCTTGCGCCTGCAACGCGGCCATATCCTGCTTAAACTTTTGCGGATCAAGTGCCGGACAACTGCTGTGAATATCACCACTGTACAAATTGAAATGCACTGTTCCGTTACTGCCACGATCATTCTCGGCAAAGGCAATGTCAATGACATCCCAGGCATCTGACATATCGCTCAGGTTTATCGGACATCCCGCGCCATTCACAAAATTGTGCCAGTAACCAATCAGCTTATGTTTCTTCACCGATTGTGACAAAACTTTCACTGTGGCAGCCGAAGAAATCACACTCAATCCGCTCGCATCGGTTACTTTGGCGGACACGGTATAATTCCCCACTGCACCCGGCGTCCAGTTGGTGCTGTAAGGTAACGTCATATCAGTGGCAATGACGGTACCGTTCACCAGAAAATCGACCTGACTGACCGTACTGTTCAGCGACGCAGCATCGGCTGAAACCGCGACTGATTTGCCTAAACCAACAGATGTTCCGGATGCCGGAGACGTCAGCGTGACCACCAAAGGCGCATCACTGACATTGACCAGCACACCTGCGTGACCTGTATTCCCCTCATTATCTGTGGCGATAGCAGAAAGATTGACCGCACCTGCACCGACCGCTGTCCACGACATTTCAAATGGTGCTGAAATGTCTGCGCCCAGACTCTGACCGCCAGCGAAGAACTCAACTTGGGTCACTGAACCATCAGCATCGGTGGCATCCACCGATAGAGTGACAACGTCACCCTGAAGGACAGTTGCATTGTCAGCCGGAGCCGTAAATGTCACTGTTGGCACAACTGCACATATCCCCTGCGCTGTCCAGGCATCAGACCAATACAAACCAGTGCCCGGCTCATAGGCCCATGCAGAGTCAGATGAACACCAGCCGGCAACATCACAGCGGTATTTGTAATTAACGTTCTGAACGATATCGCCAGCCTGATAGCTGGTCCCTGCTTTATAGACTGGTACCCCGGCACATCCACCGGACGAAGCACCGGAAACAGCCACGGTCACCACAGCGCTCCAGGTGACCGCTCCTGCATCATCGATGGCTTTGGACTTGAATTCATGGGTACCGGCAGTTGCTGTCCAGTTCACCTGAAAAGGTGCTGCATTTGCTGAACCCACCAGCTGGTCATCCACATAAAACTCAACCGCAGTGACGGTACCATCCTGATCGGTTGCATTTGCACTTAGCGTGACCACGTCACTTTCTGCAATCTGCGATGACGCTGTCGGATTTGTCAGTGCCACACTTGGCGGCTGATTGTTCCCTTCCGCCTTGACAATGACAGACACGGCATCTGTCCGGCTGGCTCCCTGATTATCAGTGACCACAGCCGTCACCGTATGGTTGCCTTCAACCGTATTCCAAGAAACGGAGTAAGGCGCTGTATCATCAATCCCGACGACACTGCCATCAACCTGGAAAGTAACATCGGTTACCTGGCCATCAGAGTCTGATGCATCTGCGGTCAGCGTGATCGTCTGATTCACCCCGAACTGAGCATTGTTCAGGGGAGATGTGATCGCCACTGTTGGAGGCTGATTTCCTCCGGCTGCATCACAGGCACCAATCAGCGACCATTCTTCATAAGGATCCGAATACTGGACAGGATCCTTACCCTGATTCCACCAATTGGCCTGATAAGCATTCTCCATGTGCTGCACCTGAGCACCACCGTTATATGCCGTATCACTGGCCCATAATGTTAAAGAGGTACAATCCACAGCAAATGCGGACAACGGGCTTCCGAGCCCAACCACAACAGCTGTATGAATAAGGGTTTTACGCATAATGAACGTCCTATTCTCTCAAACGGAAATATTCCCAAAAAAGATATTTGCTTCATTTGATGAGCAAATTATCCGTAGTCATAATGGACGACTTTCTGCATTATGATAAATAAGACAAATTTATATTTAACTATTCCTCAGTCAGCTCTCAGTTTTAAGCGAAAACTGATCGTCTACCGACAATGCATCAGGAATTAAGATCACGATTTAAAGTAGGAAATGGACAAGATAAATTGGCAGGAAATCATCAGGATGGTCAGTCTGACCATCCTGTTTCAATTCAAAAAATATTTAAGCAGCAATCGTACTGATTAAAAATAAGTTATAAGCAAATATCGCAACCAGCAGGAGAAACCCTTCAAACCGGTTGATACGACCCGGACCACGGATACCCAAACACATCAATACCAGTGCGACTGTCAGCGCCATCATCACCAGCCAGTCACGGGCAAAGACTTCGACTCCGATACTGGTCATCGGCGAGATCACTCCGGCAATCCCGATCACTGCCAGTATATTGAACATATTTGAGCCGACCACGTTTCCGATCGCGATGTCATGTTCCCCTTTCCGCGCCGCTGCAACGGATGCTGCCAGCTCCGGCAGAGAGGTCCCCAATGCGACAATTGTCAGGCCGATGATCAGATCACTGACGCCCAGAGACTGTGCGATAGTCACTGCACCCCAGACCAGAATCCGGGAACTGACCACCAGAAGAACCAGACCAACAACCAGCCAAATCAGTGCCTTCTTCAACGGCATGTCCTGATTCTGCAGCTCATTTTCTGTTTCTGTGGCCAGTGCATCCCCTTTATTCCTCAGACCGGAATAGATTGACCAGCCAATCAGAATGAAAAAGCCGGACAACAGCACAATGGCTTCGATGCGTGTCAGCTGTCCGTCCCACAATAACCCGCCAGCCAACAGACCAATCAAAATTAGTAATGGTAACTCTTTTCGGAGGATGTTTGACTGAACCGCAATCGGCGCGATGATCGCTGTAATGCCCAGAATTAAGCCAATATTGATAATGTTGGACCCCAGGGCATTGCCCAGCGCCAGCTCAGGGTTTCCGTCAAGTGAGGCCATGGCTGACACCACCATTTCAGGCGCGGAGGTACCGAACCCCACAATTACCATGCCGATTAATAAGGGGGGCATCCCCACATGGCCAGCACTGGCTGCCGCACCGTCAACAAACCGATCTGCGCTCCAGACTAGCAACGCAAATCCCAGCAATATGGCTAATGATGCAATCATCATAAGTAGTACATCCCAATGTTTAACAAAATAACGTTCAAAAAATGTGGCATTTTGAAAAGGTCGAACGTTCGATAAACATCAGCGTTGGGGCGCCAAGGATATAGGTTTTACCTGTTGAGTGGTAGCAAAATTATTCTTCATACAACGAAATCTTACATCTTATTTTCCGGTATCCATTCCTTTGTGGTAGCGGAAGAAACAGACCTGATCAGAAGTCCCTTCAGACACCTGAAGAGACTTCAATAACCCGCCTGTCACAATCAGAAATAAGCGTACAAACGAACAGAAGATGACAAATCATCTCGCTGCCATTGCTGATACTGCACCTGTGTTCTCAGACCGAGGTGTTGTGTCAGCGCCCAGTGCCAGCTTGCTTTTACATCGGTTCGCCAGCGCATGGCATCCCATTGATAAAGCCCTTGTGCCGACAAGGCCAGCTTATGTGCTTCACTTGCCTGCCAGACCATCCCAGCCTCAGCTCCAAATCCCAGGTTGAGGTTTTCTCCCTGTGCATCAAAATAATTCAGCTCAGATGACATCAAGGTATAGGCGTGCAGAGAATTCGCATCTCCCCAGGATTTACCATAGCCACCCTGCATGAAGTACCGGCCAGTCTGACCGTTTTCATCCGGCTGCCTGTCATAACCGGCCCGGATATTCCAGGACAGTGAATCGAACACTCTGTAATCCGGTGCCAGAGACATCGCATCCACCAGATATAGCTGATTCAGATCGAGACCACCTTGCTGATCCACACCGAGCTGAAGATCAAAGAAGCTGATCTGAGCACCCGGAATGTAACCACCCGCATTATCCAGCAAGTCATGATAAGCCACACGCCACTCCAGCAGCGCCTGATCATCCTGATGCTTGCTGTAACGATATCCAAGCCCCAAACGAGAAGAGTGATGTCCCTCATCAGGTGACATCGCCGGTCTTGGTGGCTCTGAGAACGGAGACGGAGTATCCAGCTGGCTTCGCGCCAGTAACAGCTTCTGCAGCTTCGGAGCATAGGTTTCACGGGGCAATGCCTGATCATAAAACTCGAAGTTCAGCCACTCATAGGCCATCTCCAGCGTTGCCGCTCGCTCGGACGGCGTACCGTCAGTCGGATACTGTCCATTCATTGCATTCCGTGCAGACTGAAGCTGTTCATCAGACAACTGTTCCGCATAATACATCAGCTTTGTTCCGAACGAAGCCCGGTACTCCGGCGCCTGAATCAGTCCTTTATCCCTGAGTATTTTAACGGTATCAGACGGAATGGCCTGCAAGTCAAAACCGGAAGTCAGATCCAGATCTTCCCTGCCCGCTTCCAGTAATGCCAGCAACTGATAAGAGCAATTTTCATCGATAAAGTAGTAATCAAACTCGACACCATTCATTTCCCAGAGATGACGCAACACCTGCTGAACTTCCTGCTCGTTGAAATCAATGGAGTACTCCCAAATATCCCGGGATTCTAAGTCATTATATTCACGGACTTTTCGGTAATAAGGCATGACGGTGAAGTTACCCGGATACTCACCAATCAGCCCCTTCACCGCATACAGGAATGCGTTGTCATCTGATTCAGGGGTAGCCGCAAAGTTCACCGCAAATGCAACCAGCTCACGATGCCGGTTCTGATCTTTGGCATCAACCCGGAGTAATGTATGTCCGAACATTGAAGATGGGCTGTTCATGAATGCCGTCGGAAACACCAGGGTTAAACCTTTCGGGTTCAGTGCCTGTTTCCAAAGTTCTTGCTGAGGACAAACCGGCTGTGGCCAGTCTGCCTGTAATTTTTCTTTCAGCCAGTGAAAACGCGCCGGATAGCGGCAACTGTAACTGTCATCGGCTGGTTCGCCGGTAAATGCGCCCGCTTCCTTTTCAAAAGCATTCACTGTCGCGTTCAGCTCAGCAAAAGGGGCAGATTTACCCTGCTCACTGATAAAAAACGTCCGGGAGTCGACCAGACTCTTGTAAGAGCCTGTTATACCCGGCTGATAATGACCCAGCGTATGCCAGTATTTCGAGTCAGACAGCTGCTGTATGTCCTGCGAAGAGAATGCCAGTGCAGAACTGCTGAATAGGGTGAGAGGAAGCAGAGTTAACCAGGTCTTCATGTGAAATCGATGGGGGTCAGATGGATACAAACAAACGTACTTCCATGCTTTATACCAATTGGAATCTCGCATTGGTCAGCTGATTCATGAGGCAATCGCACCAACACGTATTCGGACGGGTATATTTCCTGAAAAGAGATTGAAAAAGATACAGCGCCCTGAGGCGCTGCATCCAGGCAGATCACGAAAGTAATTCAAATTACAGTGCGTATGCCGCCAGCGTATTTTGATCAGCAACCATAGTGTTCAGGTTTGCCAGAACGTCTGCAGAAGTTACGTTCTCTGATGCAAAGATAGCTGCATAGTTGTTACGAGCCTGAGTATTGAATTCAGCTTTTGCTTCGTCGCTCATGCCCCAAACATCAGTCAGAGTTGCCAGAGTCTCACCTTCGCCGCGAGCGATGTCACGAGCCAGGTTGTCCATGTTGCCGTCGATGAACATTGCCAGCTTCTCTTTAGAGCTGATTACACCGTCGCCTTCACAGCCCAGAGTACCGAAAGTGATACCGAAAGTCTGGTTACCAGAAGTACCGTTGGTTGTAGCACCCAGAACTTTAAATACTTTGCCTTCTTTACCGGCAAATACCATGGAACCCAGACCACAACCAATATCCTGGTCTGCCATAGCTTGAGAAAGTGGCATCAAACCTGCGAGTACTGCCGCTGCAATTACTTTTTTCATTGTTATTCCTTACGCTTTATTTTAATACAATATTGTTGCATTAACTCTATGCGTCGCAAATCATAACAACCTGAAGTCTAATTTCAATTTTTATCAATGCATGAATCCGTTAATTCAGTACTTTTTAGCTCAACCCCAGAAAACAGCGAATTAAACTGAAAAAAGTGTAACATTTTCATCCATTCATTTATTTCTGGCATAATTCCTGAATAGTTGATTGCATCCATTCCCTTCAAATCAGCCTTTATCTTTATTCCCCATCCATGTACTCATTTTATCGATCAAATCAATCGGCAGTGGAAAAACAATCGTCGTCGTTCTGTCATTGGCAATTTCAGTCAATGTCTGTAAATAACGCAGTTGAACGGCATTCGGTGCTTTATTCAGCACTTCAGCCGCTTCCATCAGCTTTTTAGACGCTTCAAGTTCACCGGTTGCGTGAATAACTTTTGCACGACGGGAACGCTCTGCCTCAGCCTGGCGAGCGAGCGCACGAACCATACTGTCATCCAAATCCACATGTTTAATCTCAACGTTCGCGACTTTGATTCCCCAATTATCGGTATGCATATCGAGAATGCCCTGCAAATCTTTATTCAGCTCATCACGGGCTGAGAGCAATTCATCAAGTTCATGCTGCCCTAATACAGATCGCAGTGTCGTCTGGGAGAGCTGACTAGTGGCTTCAAGATAATTTTCTACATTATTAATTGCCATTTTGGGATCAATCACCCGGAAATACACCACAGCATTCACTTTTACTGACACGTTATCACGCGTAATTAAATCCTGGGTCGGAACATCTAATACAATCGTACGCAAATCGACCCGAACCATTTGCTGAATAATCGGGATAATAATGATCAGACCCGGCCCTTTCACTTCATAAAACCGGCCCAACAGAAAAACAACTGCACGTTCATATTCGCGCAGCACTCTGAACATGCTGATAATCAGCGCGATAACAAACACAATAATGGTTGCCAGGGAGTAAGTAATCATAATTTATTCCTTCTCTTTGGCTTCGACATGCAAACAAAGCCCGTCCACACGTTTGACAACAATTGACTGGCCGACACGAAGCGCCGTATCGCATCTCGCCTGCCAGATTTCACCTTCAACCAGAACCCGCCCTTCACCGGGAAATCCGCTCACGACTTTCCCTTCATCATTGGCGAGCATCTCTGCCCCCGTTGTGACCGGTTTACGACGGGTTTTCAGCAACAACGCCAGAATCACAAAAGTAAATAAAGCAGAGGTGGCGGTCAGCCCGATGATCAATGGCAAAGCTATCTGATAACCGGGCTCCTGCGTATCCATCAGCATCACTGAACCAATGACGAAAGAAGCAATACCGCCAAAGCCGAGGATCCCGAAGCTGGGACTGAACGCTTCTGCAACCATCAGAACGATCCCCAGAATGATCAATCCAAGCCCGGCATAACTGACCGGTAACAGCTGTAACGAGTACATTGCCAGTAACAGGCAGATTCCGCCCAGCACGCCGGGCAGACCGACACCCGGGTTATAAAACTCCAGTAATAAGCCATAGATCCCGATGAGCATCAGAATATAAGCCACGTTCGGATTCGTAATCACAGCCAGCAGTTTAAATCGCCAGTCCTGCTCCCGTTCCACGTAAGCAACATTCTGCAAACTGAGGGTTTGCTGAATACCGTTGATGAGGACGCTGCGCCCGTCAGACTGACGAATCAAATCGTCGAGATCAGTGGCCAGAAAATCGATGACGTTCTCTTTCAAAGCTTCTTCCGCATCCAGACTGGCAGCCTCACGGACAGCTTTCTGCGCCCAGACTTCATTTCGTCCGTGGAGTTTTGCAAGGCTGGTGATATATGCGGCAGCGTCATTGATGACTTTCTTCTCCATCGCGGTCTCTGCCTTCACTTCCTCATCAGAAGCAGAACCTTTCTCTGAGCTCGTCGCGGACGACTCATCTTTCGCTGCAGGCGACGGTTCTTCATTTCCGCCGAATGGATTATCTTTTTTTCCGCCAGCCGGTCCGCCTGTCAGAGATACAGGTGTAGCCGCCCCGAGATTCGTACCGGGAGCCATAGCCGCGATATGGCTGGCAAACAGAATATAGGTTCCGGCACTGGCGGCTCTTGAGCCTGCCGGACCGACCCAGGTCGCGATTGGCACGGAAGAAGTAGTGATGGCGCGAATGATTTCACGCATAGAGGTATCCAGCCCGCCCGGTGTATCCATTTTCAGGATCACCAGTTTTGCCTGTTTCTCTTGTGCGCTTTCAATTTCTCTGGAGACAAAATCACTGACAGCGGGACCAATCCCACCCTGGATATTCACTACCCAGACATCATCAGCCCTTGAGCTGAATGTACAGAACATCGTCAGCACAAAGACAAAGACGGAAAACAGCTTCATGGCGCATGCTCCCCATTGGCGTACCTGACTGAGACAGATGGAAAAACCCGCTGCGGTTTACATCAGGAAATTCTTCACCTTAAGCATAGCGCACAGAAAAACACTGCTGTATTGAATACGACACAGGGCTGGTGGTTCAGCCCTGCATCAGCAGTCTGGAGAGGAGATTTGAACAAAAATTTCCGGGAAGTTCTCAGGATGCCTGACGTGAGAATAACCGCTCAAAAGCCGAGGGATGATGTGACCAATGCGTGTCGAACATCTCCATCAGCGCCGGGTTGCCGTAACGTGACAGGCAAACCGCATGAAAACGGTTTTTTTGCGCTTTCAGCCGGGCAATATTCTCCTGCATTTCCGGCGTTTGTGACGGAGCAATAAAGTCAGATAAAACGATCAAATCCGCGTTTTTGTACTTCTCACTGTTCATGAGTTCAATCGACTGTGCCAGTACCGGCGCCAGATCGGTGCCCCCGTGGAAAGAATACGAGAGAAAATTCAGGACTTCACTTAAACCATCCTGCTTGGTCAGCTCATAGGTAATGTGCTGCGTGGAGAACAGCATCACGTAACAGTCACGTTCATCGGCCAGCGCAATTTGCATCAGGCCGTAGGCTAAGGCTTTCGCACACTGTTCAGGGTAACCCGACATGGAACCCGAGGCATCAATACAGACAATAAAAGGTCCCTTATCCTGCTCAACTTGCTTACTTTGCGTTTTATAGGCCTTCACTTTCCGTAATTTACGTTGTGCTCCCTGCATCCGGTAATTCATCAGACGTTTATCGACCAGATGCTTATAAAACACCACTTCCAGTTCCGGATATGCCAGAAACATAGCTTCATTCGGTAAGAGCCGGGCCAGATCATCGCTGGGATGAACCCCGACAATATCATCCGTGACGCTGTCACTCTTCTCCTCAACCATTTTCAGCTCTTCACTCTGCACACGAGCCTGATTGGGGTCGTCAACTTCATTAGCCATCCGGCCAAGCGAGTCCGCGATCTCCTGTAACTCACTGCTTTTTTGTAAGAATTTCGTAATGGATTTTAAACGTTCAACATCGGTGCGGGTCAGTTTTGCTTTTGCCATATCCCACAACCGGCCGGCTCGTTTTTCGTCCCCGGCTTCATCCACTTTTTCCATCTGCTGCATGGTTTCGATGCGCTGATACAGATCCTTCAGCAACTCATCTTTGTGGTGTTCCAGTTCAGACTCTTGTGCTGCTTTCAGTGCTTCCTGCAAATGTTCATGCCATTGATGGCAAAAATAGCTGTGGAACATGGGGTTATGCTTTTTTTGTTCATGCTCCAAAAGCTTGCGGGCCTTGAAATAGAAACCCGAGGTTTCTTCCAGCTCTTTGACCACCTGTTCAGCGTTTTCAACAAAGATATCAGACGACCATTGCCTCACTTTCTGATACAGAGCCAGTTCCTGACTAAAGCGTTCAGCAACATCGACTTTGGCAATCCGATGCTGCACATAACCCCGCCATTTCTGAATCTGCAACTTCATGGCAGATTTCATACCCGGACTCGTATCTGCAGCCATCATCAGCTGTGGACGTGTCATCAGCTCATTCACTGCATTTTCAATGATGCCGGACTCAGACAGCATCATGGCAAGATTGATCCCTTCCGTAACTGGCATCTGAGCCCCCTTAAGCGAAATATTCCGTCAGACGGGTCAGACGCATCGCACTTTTGTCCAGATGACGCTGAATCGTATCGATTTCCTCACTGGCTGTTGTCAGGCTCTGCTCAATCAGCACCGGAAATTCAGGATCAACAAAGTTATGCGGTAATGCACCGTGAAAACGGCTGCGGGCCAGCTTCAGTAAATGCGCAGCTTCATGAATCGCGTCGGTGGCCTGCTGAACTTTTTGCTGCCAGCCTGCCAGTTGTTCCTGGCTAACACCATAATCACCCGCAATACCGACCAGCACATTCCGGCTGGCAATATCTTTAATCACCAGACGGTCGCTGGCATCAATCTCAAAGTGCAAACGGCACAGGTGCGTATTCTTGTTTACAAAGCCATAGATATCGCAATGACCTGTTTTGATCTTTTTCTCAAATTCATCACCATCAACATACACCCAGCGACTGTCGCCGGTTTCCTGTTCGGAAACAGACGGGTTGTGCTGCAACATGACCAGTTTGATCATCCGGGAGTTATTGTTGACCGTATACCGTTTGGCGCCGGAGAAATCGTACTTATATCTTTCTTTCCCCATCAGGGTGTCATGCCCGAAAGTCATGCAGAGCTTGCTGGCTACTTCCTGATGGACCTCTTCAATCTGATGCTGTGCTGTATCCGCCTGTTGTGTTGCGGCTTGCTGTCCGAATACCGTATTGGACGCAAAATCACGCAGAATATCGCGAATGTCCTGACGTGATTCAGGGCTGTGCCAGAGGCATTCTTGCAACAAGAGCAAATCCAGAGGATTAATGCTGTCCCTGCCATTAAAAAATGCACTGGCTTTGAGCAACCGTAACGACTTTTTCCAGCGGCGGTCAGAAATATAGAGTTCATTGCTTTCACCGGTTTCAACTTTCTCTTCAATGACTCTTTTTAGCTGATAAATGGTCTCAAAAATTTCTTCTTCCAGAGACACATGATCAATCAGCGTCTGCCATTGCTGATACTCATCGGCTTTGATTTTCAGAGCTTCCGGTATTTCTGCCATTTCAGGGCCTTCGCCCATCAGCATCGCTTTAAAGTTCTGTTTTTCCTGAATCCGGTTAACGAAGACCCTGACCAGCATCCGGTCGTACAACGCTTCCAGTCCACTGTCTTCATCCGGTAATTCATTGGACGCTGTAATCAGCAAACGCATCGGGACCTTGAGTGTCTCCTGACCATTTTTGAAGGTGCGCTCGTTGACGACGGTGAGGAGCGTATTCAGAATTGCCGGACCTGCTTTCCAGATCTCATCCAGAAAAACAACTTCAGCTGTAGGCAGGTAACCATCGACAAGCCGCACATATTTACCGTGATCTTTCAGTTCTTGAATAGACAAAGGCCCAAACACTTCTTCAGGCGTTGAAAACCGTGTCATCAGGTAATCAAAAAATCGGCTGCCATCAAAAGCTTCAATCAGACGTTTTGCAATCAGACTTTTGGCAATGCCGGGGGGGCCAAGTAAAAACACACTTTCCCCTGCCAGCGCGGATAGCAGACAGAGACGCATGGTATGCTCTCTTTCATAAACGCCGTTCGACAGCGCATGAATCAGTTTATCTACCCGCTCAGCAAGCAGCGCTTTGTTTGGGAAGGAGTTGGCCGCCATTGATAGCATAAATGTCTGTTCCTCGATGCTTGTAAGTGCTGTGTCCGGTTTAACCTGCTCTAGCCTGAGAATAGCTGTAAAAAACACATTGTTACAAGCTTGTTAAACTACATATTTTGTTACAAAACAGATATATCAAACTATTTCGCGACCCAGCGCTCAGTAATCAATGATTTCATTAATGACGTTTAACTCACTAGTACAAGATCACATTTTGTAATGGATTTCACACGTAAAACAGGATGTGGTGATCGTCTCACAAAAGTGCTTCTATAGAGCTACCCGTGACAAGGACATCGTGTTAACATTTTACTCAATTATGAAGAAAATCTCTCAATTGCCTACCGGGCTGACAATATTTGTGTGTTTAGGGGTTCTGGCGACGACCTTTATCCCGATGAAGGGTAACCTGGAAGCCGTCACTTCCAGCCTGACACTGGCACTCATCATTCTTTTGGTCAGAGAAGTCGCAAGCAAAGAAATGAAGTTTTTATTGCTTGTGTCTGCCTGTACCTACGGGCTGGGTGTGATTGCAGATCTGCTGGATGAGATCCCCGAGTTAGCGACACACTGGCTGCTCATTCGCGCAGATAATGTCTTCTCAAACATCGGCGTCTTTTTGCTGTGTTTTTGTTTTATCAAAATTCTTCATCAGCGGCGTGAATTGATTGTTCGGCTGAAAGAACAGGTTGCAAAATCGAGAGAACTGGAACTGGAGCTGAGCCGTCAGGCCCTGCAAGACGACCTGACCGGACTTCAAAACCGCCGTTCGCTTTTCAGACGCTTTGACCACATGGCGATTCATCTGCATCGCGGCATCATGGCCTATATCGATATCGATAATTTCAAACAAGTCAACGATCGCCTTGGTCACCATCAGGGCGATCTGGTTCTGATTGAAATCGCGAATATTCTTTTCAGGCACTCGCCGACCGGCAGCCAGATTTACCGCATTGGCGGGGATGAATTTGTTGTTTTGCTTCCCAGCGCCGATCAAGCCCAAAGCCAGGAATGGCTGGAACTGATTGATGAGCAGACGCTGAATCTGAGAGAAACGTTCAAACTAGGTATCAGTGTTGGGCTCACCCCCTACCATCCAGGCAACCTCAGTGATCCGGATATGCTGCTGGCAAAAGCCGATCATGCGATGTACGAAGACAAAGAGCAGAAATCGCGCAGTTTTTGATTCACATTTCTGTCATAACTTCGTCATACCATAGCGGCTTTACCGCCCGAGTTTTACGGAGACACGAAATGCTGTATCGTCTGGCCGCTTTGCTGGCCTTTATTACCCTGATTCCACTGCAGGCCCAAGCCAAAACGGTCACGGTCTCTGGTTCTACTTCAGTCAGCCATATCCTTGAAGTCCTGGCAGAAACCTACCAGGCGCAACATCCGGATACCCTGATCGCCGTTCAGGGAACCGGATCTTCAGCTGGGATTACCGCGGTAAAACAAAACGCGTCTGAACTCGGCATGAGTTCACGTTTTCTGAAAGATGATGAAATTCGTCCTGATGTTGAAAGCACCATTATCGCGCATGACGGCATTGCGCTGGTGGTCAACAAAGACAATCCGGTGAATACCCTGACGAAAGCGCAGGTCATCGCGATTTACCAAGGCAAAATCACGAACTGGAAAGATGTCGGCGGATCGGATCTGCCTATCGCAGTTGTCAGCCGGGAAAATGCTTCCGGTTCACGATTTTCCTTTGAAGATTTCATGGGACTGACCCGAAACATCGGCGATAAAAGTGTTTCGGACATCAATGCCAAAGCGCTGGTCGTTAACACGAACGGCATGGTGAAAAGCCTGATTGCACGTAACCGCCACGCACTCGGTTATCTCTCACTGGGTTCAGTGGATGATTCAGTCAAGGCGCTGTCTTTTGAAGGGGTCACACCAACACTGACGCACCTTGAATCAGGGGAATATCAAATTTCACGCCCTTTTATCATGCTCTATAAAGACGCAAAGTTAACCTCTGAAGGCCGTAGTTTCCTGGATTACATCCTGTCCAAAGAAGGTCAGACGCTGCTGCATGAGCGCGGCTATATTCCAGTGAATCACTGATTCCTTTCACCGTCTTGCCTGACAACACTCAGGCAAGACGGTGATTTCATTCAGGAGACAACCGGATACTTCAGTCCCGCGCCCCACTCTGTCCAGGAGCCATCATATACGGTCAGCTTTTCTCTGCCGGCCACCTCAGCCGCAAGCGCCAGAATACAAGCTGTCACACCAGAACCACAGCTGAAGATCAATTGCTGATCCTCATCAGAAATTGCATCAAACCGTTGTTTCAGTAACTGCGGCGACAGCAGCTGATTGTCTTTGACAAGCTGCCCGAACGGCAGGCTTTTTGCGTTTGGCATATGGCCGCTTCGAATCCCTTCACGGGGCTCAGGTTGCTGCGCATAAAAACGAGCTGCAGGGCGTGCGTCTAAAACCACAGTCTTTGGATCATCAAGTTTTGTCAGCAGTGACTGCGCATCCGTCACCCACTCGGGTCTGAATCGTGCAACAAAGTTCTCAATTTGCGGCTTTTCAGGCTCGCCGGACATTAAAGGCCCCTGGCTGCGTTTCCAGGCTGGTAACCCGCCATCCAGGACAGCAACAGCATCATGTCCCATCGCTTTAAACATCCACCAGACTCGCGGCGCTGAAAATAATCCCTGAGCGTCATACACAACAATCTGCTTGTCGTTATGAATACCCAGTTCAGAAACCTGTCGGGAGAATTGCGCTTCGTTTGGCAACATGTGAGGCAGATGAGATTCTTTATCACAGATTTCCTGATCGAAATCGAAAAAGACTGCACCGGGAATACGCTCATTCATCCACTCTGATTTTGCATCACGTCCGCTGCCCGGCATAAACCAGCTGGCATCCAGAATCACAATCTCCTTTGCTTCCAGATTTTCCAGCAGCCAGTCTACACTGACGACGGAAGACGGTAACTTGCCACTTGCCATATATCCCTCACCTAACCATTTGAAAATTTGAGATTATTCTGAGAATAACCCGCCCCACTTATCTGTTTGAAAACGCCTTTCAAACCAGAGCGGTTCACTTTCAGAAAACACAGTCGCAGGCACTTGCGCTGCCCATAGTGATAACAGGTAACCCCTCAAGACTAAACTATTTTCTTACAATTCCGGACATGAGCAGCCCCTAAAAGTTGCTTGAATCACACAGATCATCAGGTTAATGTCGTCTGGCCGTTTTCAGCAAGGATGCAATGATGGATTATTTCCCGGTTTTCACCCGACTGACCAACAAGCCAGTCCTCGTTATCGGCGGTGGAGAAGTCGCCTGCCGCAAAGTAGATCTCCTGCTTCGTGCCGGCGCTGATATCACGCTGGTTTCTCCCCGACTCCACCCGACACTGCAAAAACTGGCCGCCCAGAAAAAATTGCGCTGGCTGGCAGAATCTTATAAATCGTCGGTGCTTGGTGATTACTATCAAGTCTGGACAACCACAGATGATCGCGAGCTGAACACACGAATCTTTCGTGATGCACAGCAAAAACGGATTTGGGTCAATGCCGTTGATGATCCCGCACATTGCGACTTTATCACTCCGTCCATGATTGACCGTTCGCCGATACAAGTCGCGATTTCAAGTGGTGGTGCCTCGCCGGTGCTGGTGCGCTTTCTCAGAGAAAAACTGGAAACGCAGCTGGCGCACAATCTTTCACTGCTGGCAGGGTACGCGGGAAAGCAAAGAGAACGGCTGAAGCAACACTTTAATACCGTCGATGAGCGCAGGCATTTCTGGGAGCAGTTTTTCCGTCTGCCTCAGGTCGAAACGGCAAAAACAGAAGAAGCGCTGGAAACCGCATTTACATCCCTGCTTGCGCACCCCGACAAGAGCCAGGGAACACTCTGGGTCATAGAAACCGGTACAGAAACCGAAATGCTGACCTTAAAAGCCCTGCGACTCATGCAACAGGCAGAAATGGTGCTGTACACCAATGAAGAAGCACAGGCTGGATTTATTGAACTTTGCCGGCGAGATGCCGACAGAGCACACTGTCAGCTGGGTGACATAGCAGAGAAGGTCACTTCATTCCTTCAGAAATCGGTTCGCGTTTGTGTCTTAACAGAAAAAGGAAGTACGCCTGAATCACTGGTCCAGTTATGCGTACTGCACAACGGTCTGGTACTTCCTGCTCTGTCCTGAATTATTTCGAAGAGACAGCGGCTGACGTCAGTTCAGAATCCGCCGCTGTTTGCTTGGATCGCTGTTCTGCCAGAGATTTCAGCCACAGGCCGGATGTTTTCATGGCATAACCAAACAACACACCTAAAACCAGTGATGGAATCACCAGTTGCCAGTTTCCACCCGCAGCAAAGGTCGCACAACAACCAATAAATGTACCCGGAATAAAACTCAGCCACTCACGTTTGGCCTGAACACACATCAAAAATGACACGATTGCCGTGACAACATAGCCGAAGATATCAATCCCAATCCACTCCGAGCCGTGAATAATCAGCATGGCCCAGGCCACACCACTCATGTTGGTTGCCAGACTGAGTCCAACGCCTTTCATACCATCTTTCGGGGCCGCGAAATAAGTCGTACATCCAAGAAATCCAGCCCAGCTGAGCAGGCCAAAAGATACAGCCACCCAGCCCCATACACCCGATAAAACGCCTGTCGTAATGGCGATAGCAATCAGTACTGACATGATGCCTCTCTGTCGATTTGCCACTGGCGGTATGATCCGCCATCAAAATGGCAGTTTAGAGATTGTTCGCACACATTAAATCGACACCGATCACGATATTAATGATACAAATGAAACATCAGTAGATATTGAGTGATCTAGATCAAATTCAATAATGTCAGTTTTCCGCCAAGTCAATGACTTTGCAGTTTGGGCTCATCCCGGCTTGTGATAACGTATCGCCTTCTGTTTCTGTAACCGACGTTTTTCCCAGTATACGGAGTGCCAAAATGGGGCCACTAATGCTAGATGTATCAGGTTTTGAACTTGATGCCGAAGAGCGTGAGATTCTTCAACACCCGACTGTCGGTGGTGTTATTTTTTTCGCCCGAAATTATCACGACAGAGCGCAATTATTTGCCCTGACCCAATCGATCCGCCAGGCAGCCAAAAGACCACTACTGATTGCGGTTGATCAGGAAGGCGGACGCGTTCAGCGCTTCAGAGATGGCTTCACCCTTTTGCCCCCCGCCAAAGCCTTTGCAGCATCAGAAAACGGCCTTCACCTTGCCCGGGAAGGTGGCTGGCTGATGGCCGCTGAATTACTGGCGATGGATATTGATCTCAGTCTGGCGCCAGTGCTGGATATTGGCTTTGACTGCAAAGCGATTGGTGATCGTGCCTTTTCAGATCAGCCAGCGGAAATCGCCCGGTACGCCGGTGCATTTATTAAGGGAATGAAAGCCGCTGGCATGGCGGCAACCGGAAAGCACTTTCCCGGTCATGGCGGCGTGATTGCCGATTCTCACTTGGAAACCCCGATCGATGAAAGAAGCGATGTTGTCGATCACGACATGTCAGTCTTCAAGACGTTGATTGACGAAAATCTGCTCGATGCCATGATGCCGGCCCACGTGATTTATCCGGAATTCGACTCGAATCCTGCCAGCGGTTCTGAGTACTGGTTAAAGGATATGCTCCGCAATCAGCTGCAATTCAAAGGGGTCATTTTCTCAGATGATTTAAACATGAAAGGTGCGGACGTTCTGGGCAGTTATGGCAAACGAGCACAAGCCTCCCTTCAGGCTGGCTGTGACATGGTCATGTTATGTAACAACCGTGCAGGTGCAATTGAAGCGCTCGAAGCACTGCCGCAAACTCAGGTTCCGTTGCTGGAAACGCTTCTGAAAAAGCCTTTTGCCCGTTATCAGGAGATGATCAATACAGCAGAATGGAAAAATCGCGCTCAAACCATTCGCAAGCTACAAGAAGCATGGTCAGAAAAATCACACACCATGTAATCCCCCTGTAAAAATAGTGGAACAGAATCGCCCGACTCTATCGGGCGATTCTCATTAAACGGTATACACAATCAAAAGCTTGAGATTCACTTACTGGTAGGGTGTTGTCATCAATGTCGACAACAGCCGTTTCAGTGTTTCGGAAACAATCTCCTGATTGAAGTTTTCATCTCCGCTCACCAGAGAAAATTCAAACTCCCGGAACACAAAAACCACCAGATTTGCATCGACCTCCGGTGAAGGACTGCCGATTTTAATGGCCGTCTCTTTGATCAGATTTAATACCTGTAACTTATACGCACTGACTCTTTGAATCAGTGCCTGTGATTGCCCCAACGCAAATAAGAAATGGCATCGAATTGCCAATTGTTTTCTTCGGCTTTCATCACTCAGTTCAGTCAGAATGTATTCAGTCAGTAAATCTGTGAGTTCCTGTATGCATTGAGGGCGATTACTCTCTTCGCCTTCAACAGGATAGCGTTCAAGAATCTGATCGACCTGTTGCTGGATCCACTGTATCTGCATCACTTCACGCCGGGCGAATTCGTCAAACGCACACAGAATGAGATGATCCATACTTTCGAAATAATAACTGGTCAGCGAAAGCCGCACCTGAGCTGCATTCGCGATATTCCGGTGAGACAGACTATTCAAGCCACGATTCGCAATCAACGCCAGCGTCGCTTCTATAATTTTTTGTCGGGTAAGTTCTCCCTTTGTTGTTTTTCGAGAACTAGCTGCCATCTCGACCTATCCTTTATGTTTATGAAAAGTAAATGTTTGCATTCACGCCAATAATATCGGAAACCTCTCGTTACATAAACTAAACGAGCGGTTTATCTTATAGATTTATATTTGTTCAATATAAATGTCTTACGATTACATCTCATACGCCACCGAAAAACTGAGCAATTCTCACACAGTGCAACACGCAATATGCCACTAGGAGCATAATGATGTGGAAAAAGTTTCGAAAACAGTGAAAGTGTAGCGTGTACAGACTGAGCGGTAACATGAAGCGGCAGGATCGTCAGATAAAAGAAACTGGTTGCTTATTCTGGTAATACAATTTAAAAACAACAAAGGCGCCATCATCAGGCGCCTTTGCTTAAATTCTCAAACTGTCTGTAAAGGTTACAGAGACTCGCTCGAATAGTTGATGTTCTTACAGGTTTTCTTTTCTTTCAGCACAGTCACTAACCCGCCGATAATAAATGCCATCACCAGTAATGTTTCAAACATGTCGCTTCCCCAATCCGGATAATCTTTGCGCCTGTCGGCCATTTCATAACGCTTCACAGTTGCTAAAAATCACTATAATCGTGATCAATCAGCCTCCGGTTGGGCAACGCTTCGTTGAAAAACATTCTCATAAAGGAGCTCAGTATCAAAAGCTTACTGAGTAAAATGATGAAACACTGCTTTCCAACTTACATTTTGCAGATACTGCACCGGTGACCATCTTTTAGCCGAGTTATTTTGCGTTTTTTTTGTACGAACTGCCAGCATTATTTGCCTTATGTTTCTTGAGAAACAGCATAAAAAAAACTAATAAAAAATGCGGCCACAAAGACCGCATTTTATTCTGTAAATCAAAGGAATCCAGGTTACAACCAGCGCTTTTGACCTGTAAAAGTCACAGACAACCAAGCGTCCCCTAACTCTCCTTTCAGCTTATCCCAAAGTAACTGGCGAATTTTATCCTGACGTTTTGTTGTCCAGTACTGATCGTCTTTCACGAGGATATTGATCTCCAAATCGTACTGGCGCCCTGTTTTGGCAAAATGGTGTGTATAGTCATCGAAATGATATTGCTTCGATAAATCTTCAATCACACGATTCACGCTGGACTGTACCTTATCATGAGGTGCAACCAGCAACACTTCCCGAATATTACGGCGCAATACCTTGATGGGGAGTACAGAAGCCGCAATTGCCATAGCTGATACCAGAATCGGGTCGACATAGGCATTCCAGTGAGAATAGCCTAATGCATCAAACACCATCACCAGCATAAAACCGACTAAAATTGCAGCACTCAAGATGCCATCGACCAACCATTCCTGCGAGTCGACCCGAACAAGTTCAGAGTCTTCCTTACGGGCAATGTGGGTTTCCGTGAAATAAATACCAAAACAGCAAATGGTCGACAAAATTGCATAAACCATTGCGTGTTCCAGCACAACTTCATGGCCACCGTTGACAATGGTTTGCACACCACTGGCGAGTGCAAACAAACAGGTTACCAAGATGAGCAAGCCATTGACGACATTGATCAAAGGTTCGATGTGGGCGTAACCAAACTGGAAGTGGTCATCGTCCGGTCTTGAGACCAGGTAGGCGGTATACAGACTCAGGCCTGTCATACCCATACTCAGAAAAGAAAACATACCATCGAGAAGGATCGCACTTGATCCGACATACAGCCCATAACCAATACCCAGGGTGGCAAGGAGAACCGTACCGGCAAGAGACATTTTCAGTGCCAGACGTTCCTTACTAACTTTACGGCAAGTAGCCATAAGTTCCTCCTTTCATATCTTTGTATAACATAAATAAATTGTCAGCCTGATGGGTAGTGAACCACTTCAGCATGACGGCTTGATGAACCTAAACAGCATATATAAACACTGTGTTCAGTTCTGTATCTCTTCCAGCCACTTCAGAAAAGCTGGTTTCCGTAATGCAGTGTTCAAAGCCGCTTGTTGTTTTCCTTTTTTGAAAACCAGAACGGTTGGAACACCTCTTACCCGGTATCGCTTTGCCAGTTCAGGATGCTGATTCACATTCACACGGGCAAAACGGTATTGTTTCTTTTGTTTGGCGACTTGCTCGACCACAGGCTTAAATGCCTGACAGGGAGCGCAGTGATTACCCCAAAATGTCACCACAACAGGCTTAGGACTTTGAATCAAAGCTGTAAAGTTGTGACTGTCTGCTTCAACCGGCCTGCCATCTAAAACAGCTTTGGAACAATGCGGACAGGAGGCGGTGTTTGATAAAGAAGTGATTTGTAAAGTCACTTTTTGCTGACAGTGCGGACAGCACACATTAAAACTCGGCATTTTTCTTGATACTAAACCAATTTTCAGTCGGTTAGTAAACCCCTCAGGCGGAAACTTTCCGGCAGTATATCACACCTGAATAAAAGGCCAGACCATGATATCGAACATATGGCGGCATCAAATATATAGCTCAACACACCTCTGCCCTGTTACCTTTACGGTTAAAAATCCGTCCGCTGAAGCTGTAATCGTTCGATATCACTAAAGAAAGAGATAATTTTTGCTCTGCTGACACTATACATGAACTCAGAACCATCACACATTTCAGCATCTGCGAGTTTTATCTCAGGGGATTTCATTTGCATGAATTCACAGGCTGCCTGCCGCTCACATGCAAGATCCCGTTCTTTGTTCAGGGTTTTCCAGTAATCCGCAAAATGATTCAATGCGCTGTCAAGTTGCCGGTAATTCTCTGTTGTCAGTTCCGGCTTCAGCACTTTCAGCTCTTTTTTACGCTCAGAAAGAAACACATTGAAATTATTGGCATAATTATCAGCAACTGAATGATTGTAACATGTCTGCTGCACGTACCTTTCCTGCTGCGCGTAAATGTTCGCGTTCTGCGAAGAACAGGCTGAGCCCGCAAAGCAGGCAACAAAAACAATCAGTGACAACTTCATTTTCACTCACTTCCGGCAGTAAAAAAACACGGGAAGCTGCGGTGCCGAATCTGCTGCCCGTACGACTATCCAAAGTATGAGTGAAATACACACAACATCATGTTCAAAGTCTGCGATTTCTCAGGACTAAGACAAAGTAAGCTGACATGATTCAGCAATTTAACTGCCGGAAGCCTCAACTAAAACGTCGTCACCCAGCTTGATATCCCCGGCGGAAAGCACGCGGCAACATACGCCACCACGCCATTCCGGCATCAGCGCCTGTGTCATCCCCTGAAACTGTTCATCCATACGCGGGCAAGGATCGGTCTCCCGGGTAATCTGCAAACGCAATGTTCCAATCGTGATCACATCACCAACATTGGCCTCTGAAAAACGCGTCCCCTCCACCAGTAGATTTGCCCGGCGAATGGTCCATGGCAAACGCTCTCCGACTTCTTTGCATGCATCCAGCCAGGAGTCCAGACTCAGCACAGTTACCTGACGTTTCCCAGGTTTACCACGAAAATCTCCTTTGACCCCATTTTCCTGCGATACATTAATTTGTTCCAGTTCTTCCATTGCAGCACGTGACGCTTTTCGTCTGGCAATTCCTATCAGCTTCATCCGAAAATCTCCCTTACGTTGTCCAAATACCAGCACAATTCACTAGCAAAATTCAGGCTGTACCGAATTCTTTACTTAGTTCACCACCTGCCTCTGAAGCAAGTTTTAACACTTTGATTACAATTAGAAGTGTTTAGCAAACCAAGAATTTACAAACACATACTATGCAACGTCGGCAATTAGCTATCAACCACTATGAATTTGCTGCTCAATCATTCAGAGCAGCTGGAAAAGGAGCTTGATATGAATGTTCAAGCCTTAAGTATGCACCGATATTTAGACTTTCAGGGACAACTGACTGCGCCGCTACCGGCTTGGGCAGATATTGTGACTCTGCAGGGTTTCTACCGAGATATGGTGCTGACCAGGGTTTATGACAACAAAGCAGTCGCACTTCAGCGTACCGGGAAACTGGGCACTTATCCTTCTCATCTGGGCTCTGAAGCCATTGGGATTGCGATGGGCCGCGCGCTGAAGAAAGACGATGTATTCATTCCCTATTACCGGGATATGCCTGCCATGTGGGCACGTGGGATAGCGATGGAAAAGAACCTGCAATACTGGGGCGGCGATGAACGGGGGAGTGATTTTGCCTTTGATGACCGACACTGCCGCGACCTGCCCTTCTGTGTGCCGATTGCAACCCAATGTACGCACGCAGTTGGCGTTGCAGCAGCCCTGAAAATTCAGGGCGATCACCATGCTGCATTAGTGACCTGTGGTGACGGTGGTACCTCAAAAGGAGATTTTCTGGAGTCGATCAACTGTGCCGGCGCCTGGAACATCCCGCTGGTCTTTGTGATTAACAACAACCAATGGGCCATTTCTGTTCCCCGGAAATTGCAGTGTGGTGCAGAGTTCCTCTCCGACAAAGCGAAAGGTGCCGGTATTCCCGGTATCACAGTCGATGGTAACGACATTATTGCTATGTACGACGCCATCATGAAAAGTCTGGACCGTGCCCGGAAAGGGAAAGGAGCAACCCTGATCGAAGCCGTCAGCTATCGTCTGAGCGATCATACAACTGCCGATGATGCCACCCGGTATCGCAGTGAAGATGAACTTCAGCAAGCCTGGCAATATGAACCCATTAAGCGTCTGAAAACCTTTTTAATGGCGCAGGGAGCATGGTCAGACGAAGAAGAAAAAGCCTGGCAGGCCCATTGCCGTCAGGAAGTCGAAAAAGCGGTCGAACGTTATATTGCGATTACGCCGCAGCCACCTGAGTCCGCGTTTGATTTCCTTTACGAAGAACCGACAGAGGAAATCCGTCCGCAACGAGATGCCATCATTAATAAAGCTATGCGTATGCAGGGAGGTCACCATGGCTGAGATTACCATGCTGGAAGCAGTCAATTTAGCCCTGCATCATGAAATGGAAAAAGACCCGAATGTTATCGTGCTGGGCGAAGACGTCGGCGACAATGGCGGTGTTTTCCGCGCCACCGTTGGTCTCAAACAAAAGTATGGCCTCAAACGTGTCATCGATACCCCGCTTGCTGAAGCATTGATTGGTGGCGTCGCTGTCGGAATGGCCAGTCAGGGTTTAAGGCCTGTGGCAGAGTTCCAGTTTCAGGGGTTTGTCTTCCCTGCCCTGGAGCATCTGATTTGCCATGCGGCCCGCCTGAGAAACAGAACAAGGGGACGTCTCTCGTGCCCTGCAGTTTTCCGTGCCCCCTTTGGCGGCGGTATTCACGCACCAGAGCACCACTCCGAGAGTATTGAAGCAATTTTTGCGCATACTCCGGGTTTAAAAGTCGTGATTCCATCCTCCCCCAAAAGAGCCTACGGCTTACTGCTGGCTGCGATTCGCAGTAACGATCCCGTGATGTTTTTTGAGCCGAAACGCATCTATCGTACGGTGAAGTCAGAGGTGATCGACAATGGTGAAGCGCTGCCGCTGGACACCTGTTTCACGCTTCGCAAGGGCCGTGATTTAACCCTGGTGACCTGGGGTGCATGCGTCGTTGAATCTCTTCAGGCTGTCAATGAATTGTCCAAAATGGGCATCGAAGCTGAAGTGATTGATCTGGCATCTATCAAGCCGATTGACATCAATACCATTGTGGCCTCACTTGAAAAAACCGGACGGCTTCTGGTCGTTCATGAAGCCAGCAAAACCTGTGGGGTTGGTGCTGAACTGATTGCTCAAGTCTCAGAAAAAGCAATGTGTCTGCTCAAAGCACCGCCTGTTCGCGTCACAGGAATGGACACAGTCATGCCGTACTACCGCAATGAAGACTATTTCATGATTAATAAAGACGACATTGTCATTGCGGCCAAACAACTTGTGGAGGGGTGGAAATGAAATCTTTTACCTTACCGGATCTTGGTGAAGGACTCGCTGAATCTGAAATTATCGAATGGCATGTGAAAGTCGGCGACGTTGTCGAAGTTGATCAGGTTGTCCTGACGGTCGAAACAGCCAAAGCGACGGTCGAAGTACCTGCGCCGTACAGCGGCACCATCGTCAGCCGGCACGGTAATGAAGGGGATGTAATTTCTATCGGCAGCCTGCTGATGGAAATCGACGAAACCAATTCTGCCGATCCTGGGAATCAGGAAAAACAAGAAGCCAAAAGCAAGCAGCGGGCCGATGCAGCCACGGTCGTTGGGAGCGTCTCTCACCAGTCACATAGTGTGAATGTGGATGAATTCTGGGTAGGCAGCCAGGTGAAACCTTCCGGGGAGCATATCAGTGCCCTGCCTTCTGCGCGCGCACTGGCCCAGAAACTCGGTGTAAACCTCCAGAAAATCACTGGCAGTGGTCCTGATGGCATCATTATTGAAGCTGATGTCTATCATGCCTGTGATCAACAGTTACCCGGAACGGAAGTCCTGAAAGGTGCCCGCCGCACAATGGTCGGCAGCATGACGGAATCCCACCAGCAAATCGCTGCGGTCACAATCACAGAGGAAGCCTTGCTGGATAAGTGGCCCAAAGGGGAAGACATTACAGCGCGTTTGATTCAGGCTGTGGTCAGTGCCTGTGAACAGGAACCGGCAATGAACGCCTGGTTTGATGCTGAAACCATGACCCGTTGCGTCCATCACAAAGTCAACATCGGGATTGCTGTCGACAGCTCGCACGGGCTCTATGTACCGGTCCTGAAAGATGCCGGCAGTCTGAATCCGAAAGCCATTCGCCAATGGATTAACGAAACGGCCGAAAGCGTTCGGTCCAGAAAGGTCGGCCGGGAGGAATTCCAGCACGCCACCATTACGCTGTCTAATTTCGGGGCAATTGCCGGCATTTATGCCACGCCGGTAGTGACGCCGCCTCAGGTTGCCATTGTGGGTGCCGGACGTCTCATTGAGAAGTTGATTCTGGTGAACAACAAACCGGTTTCTGTCAGAGCGATGCCACTGTCAGTGACGTTCGACCACAGAGCCTGTACTGGCGGTGAAGCGGCACGCTTTGTCAAAGCAATCGTGGAGCATCTCTCGAAACCTCACGGCTAAATCACTGCTTGTACCCTAAAAAAACAGGCCAGCAATTGCTGGCCTGTTGCGATTCCATCACCGGCGTTTTGCACCTTAATCTTCCGAAGGCACGGCCGGTTTTTTCTTCTTCGGCATGAAGACGTTATCGCCGACGGCCATATTGTCGTAAAAGCGCTTATCCAGTTTCTTCTTCGGTTTCGCCGCCACTTTACGTTCAGCTTGCTGAGGCTTAGCGTTCGTATTTTTCTTCGGCGTAAATTTCTTTTTCGGCGCTGGTTTCAGCCCTTTAAACTTACCTGCCAGCCCTTCAAGCGCCGTGAAAGTGATTTTTTTCTGCAGGAAAGCTTCAACGCTCTTGAAACTCTTCCAGTCTTTCGGGCCTACCAGAGACACCGCATCACCCTTGTTGCCCGCACGACCAGTCCGGCCAATCCGGTGAACATATTCTTCAGCGTGCTTCGGCATATCGAAGTTAATCACATGCGAGACTTTGCTGATGTCCAGACCCCGTGATGCAACATCTGTTGTCACCAGAATCTTATGTACATTGCGTTCGAACTGGCTCATGATGCTGTTTCGCTGAGGCTGAGTCAGATTCCCGCTCAGCGCAACTGCTTTCAGTTTGCGCTCGTTCAGCAAAGCAGTCAGGCGATCCGTATCTTCCCGAGTTGCCGTAAAGATAATCACCTGATCATAATTTTCCTGCTCCAGCAGACGATCAAGGATCGCTTGCTTATGATCCAGGTGATCACACAGCATAAACCGCTGCTCAATATCACCATGTTCCTGTGCCGCATGGCCAACCGCGATACGTTTCGGGTCTTTCAGCATTTCTGAAGCGATGTCGATCACTTGCGGATCATCCAGCGTTGCGGAGAACATCATGGTCTGACGGCTGCGGTGATCGGCGGCCTGATGAATTTTACGCAGCTGAGGTGCAAACCCCAGATCCAGCATCCGGTCTGCTTCATCCAGAATCAGCATTTCCAGACCGTTCAGATAAGTACTTTTATGCTCCAGATGATCAGCCAGACGTCCCGGTGTCGCCACTACGAACATCGGGTCTTTACGCAAGGCTTTCACCTGGTCATTGAAGTTTTCACCACCCACAATTAATGCGCCATCGTAAGGTGTACCGGCATTCAGCATACGCAGTTGTGCATAAACCTGCTTGGCCAGTTCACGGGTTGGCGCCAGGATCACAACACGCGGATCACGCTTGGTGAAAGGTTTGCCACGATACATGCGCTGCATCGCAGGTAACAGAAATGCCAGTGTTTTACCGGAACCGGTCTTCGAGGAAGCCAGCAAGTCCTTTCCTGCAATCGCTACGGGAATCGCTTGTTGCTGGATCTCCGTCGCCCGCTCAAAGGCCATGTGATTCAATTTTTTCAACAGTCGCTGGTCAAGCCCAAGATCTTTAAAGTGCAAAGTATTGCTCCGGTAAAACGCTCAAACACAATGAAAATCCCCGTTGCACACCTGTGATATGGCTCACAACAGGGATGAAATTTAGCGGCGGATTATACCATACTTCTCAGGCTTGACCATGACTTGATTTCAAGGCATTAGAACCCGTCAATGGGCTCAGAAAGCGATATCCAGACCCAGCCAGTAACGGCGTCCGTCTTCAATATACTCGTGATCTTCATAAGTCACTTCTTTATCGAATACGTTGTATACCGCAGCCTTCAGCTTCGCCTGATCCGTCAGCTGATAACCAATACCTAAATCCACGAAAGTATAGGCTGGCTCTGTGATGGTTGAACTGGACGGCGTGGTCACCGGATCATTCTCTTTACCACGGTAAGTCACTTTCAACCATTGGCTCAGTTTATCCGTTGCCTGCCAGTCTGTGCCCAACGTTGCCAAATGAACAGGCAACTGGTTCAGTGGCCGGCCTTTGTACTCGCCAGACTTCTGTTCTGAATCGGTATACGTATAGCTTGCATTCGCCCGCAGACTTTCTGTCAGATACGTCGCATAGCTCAGCTCAACCCCTTGGGTGGTCGCTTCATCGATGTTGACCTGATAAGTCGGATCAGCACCAAACTGGTTTGGCCCGTCAGTACAAATCGATGCAGGACAAGTCACACGGGTAATTTTGTCTTCAAACTGGTTATAGAACACCGTCAGGCTGAACACCGTGTTCTCCAGTGAGGAATAAATCATCGCCAGTTCTGTATTGACGGAGGTTTCCGGCTTCAGATCCGGGTTCCCGTAAATATTTCCGCCCCGGCTCACACGCCCCCAGTCTGGCGTAATATCACGCAGCGTGGGAGAACGGTAGCCCGTTGACACACCGCCTTTGAACGTCCAGTCATCCGTTGCACGCCAGACACCATAAGCTCTCGGACTGAAATGACTGCCGAAATTCTCATCATCGTCAACCCGTCCCCCTAATGTCAGTGAGAAACTGTCGCTCAGACGCCATTCATCTTCCAGGAACACCGCCCATTGCTGATTGCTGATATGGGTCCGGTCCGAGACCTGATTCGTAGTTTGGTCATCCAGCTCTGCATAGTTAAACTCAGCCCCGGTCACCAGAAGATGATTGCTGACCGGGATCACCCAGCTGGTTTTTGCCAGTGTATTCACTTCCTCAATCTGACGACTGTAGTTTTTATTGATTTCACGCTGGATATCCGTGGTCGACGTTGCAAACTCCCAGTTTCCCTGATGGGTTAAAGCAGCATACGTGCGACGATACTCATCTTCGGAATCTTCACATCCGCCGCGGCAGCCTTCTGTTGGCACAGATTTTCCGACGGTCCCGGTGCGGTTCTGCTCAGATGCACCCAGCTCCAGCGTCAGATCGTGGTTGTCGTTCAGGCTGTACAGCAGCTTGGAAGTGACGCTTCGCAGATCTTTGTCTTCAAAACCGTGAGGGATTTCGTCTTCATCACGTTGTGTCACCTGACCGTACAACTGCATGCCCAGCTTGTCGCTGCCTAACGGACCATTCAAAAAGAAGTTTGCACTGTTCTGATCCCCGGACTTCCGGTTTTCCTGAAAGATCGTGTCGAGCTGAACATTCCCCGCCCATGTTTGTTCAAATTTACGGGTAATAATATTGATGACACCGCCGATGGCATCAGAACCGTACAGCGTCGACATCGGGCCACGAATCACTTCAATACGCTCAATGGCCTGAAGCGGTGGTACCCAACCCTGTTCAATACCAGAGCTGTCACTGTTCGGGCGGGTCTGACGTGAACTCTGACGCTTACCGTCCACCAGAATGAGCGTATATTTCGCCCCCATTCCCCGAATACTGATGTCAGTATTGCCACCACCGCCAGTCACGACCACACCCGGTACATCCCGCAATGCATCTGTGAGGTCCCGGTAATAACGTTTTTCAAGATCATCACGGGTGATCACACTGATACTTGCCGGGGCGTCGGTCTGAACCTGCTCAAAACCAGAAGCGGTCACGACCATGGTTTCTGTGTACGCATTCTGCTCTTGCGCTTGTGCTGATGCGCTGATTGCCGCTGCAACAGCCAGACTGACGGGCAGAAACACAGGGATACGACTGGACATCAATACTCTCCTAAATGATAATAAATCTCAAAATCATCTGCATTCTATTGATTAGGATGGAGAATATAAGCACCAAAGAGTGAATCATTCGTTCCGGATATGGAACGAATGAACCTGAGGAATAAAAAGCCATGCAAGATCTGGCAACCATCAAAGCCTTTCATGCCCTTTGTCAGCACCGAAGTCTGACGGCCGCCGCACAGGCTCTGAATCAGCCCAAATCCACTTTCAGCCGACGAATCAGCCAGTTGGAAGCTGAGCTGGGACAAACCCTGATCGCCCGCCAGGGCAACCGTTTACAGCCGACTGCAGCCGGAAAAATCTTTTTTGAATTCAGCGAACGGATGCTGGCACTTGCCACGCAAAGTAAAGAAGCCTTGCAGGCATTCAATGAGAACATTCATGGACGGCTGAACATCGCCGTTCATGCAAGTCTGGTGCGAGGCTGGATGAGCCAGGTGCTGGACGATTTTCTCAATTGCTATCCGGATATTCACATCCGGTTACATGATCAATATCTGCCGGACATGGAAAATCAGGTCGATCTCATGATTTGGGTCGGAAAACCACCCCAAAATGCCTTTCGCCGTGAAGTGTTAGGCTACTGGCAATATGGTCTTTATGCGTCTCCTGAATATCTTGAGTTTGCCGGAACGCCAGAACATCCCCACGACTTACTGAAACACCAGTGGGTAAATCTGAACATGGCAGATGAAAACGGTATCTCGCTCACCAATGGCAGCCAGGTGGTCACATTACCGGCTGCCGCTTCCCGGCTGATCAGCGACAGTGTGGTGTTACAGACAGACACCATCGTGAAAGGGCACGGCATTGGCTTACTGCCAACCTGGTTTGTGCATCGTTACAACTTATCACATCCGGGAAACCTGGTGCCTTGTCTGCCTCAGTGGCGGGCCGAACCTGCCTGTATCGCCTGTTATTACCCGTCCGGCAGGCCACCCGCCAAGCTTCAGGCGCTGCTGGAAAAACTGAGGGCTCATCGTCCTGCACAGTGGCAGACCTCAACCTGACCAGCCAGCATGAATGACTTGTCCGATATTGATCTGCGATCAAAAAAGCCCCGGCAAACACCGGGGCCTTCGTATAAAGCAAAGTCAATCCGCATTAAGCGCCGATCACACCACCATCGTCACGGGTGATCATCATGATTGTTGAACGCGGTTTAGTGTCGCCTCCATCAGGGAAGTGAGACGGCGCCCCCTCTTCTCCCGGATGCTGCACACCCACAAACATGGTTTTGTAATCCGGTGAAAATGCCAGTCCGGTGATTTCACAGGCTATCGGCCCGGTCAGGAAGCGACGGATTTCTCCAGTCAACGGATCACCACACAGCATCTGATTATTGCCTTGTCCGGCAAAATCGCCTTTGTTCGAGTAATTCCCGTCGGTCAGAATCCATAAACGACCCGATTGATCGAAACCAAGGCCATCCGGACTGTTAAACATGTTTTGTGCATTGATATTGTCACTGCCCGCATATAAATCGCTTTTGTGAACCGCCGGATTCCCCGCAATCAGGTATAAATCCCAGACAAAGCTGTCATTGGCATGATCACCATGAAGCGGCATCCAGCGAAGGATCTGGCCGTAATGGTTCTTGGCCCGCGGATTTGGTCCGCCAACCGGCTGGCCTTCTTTTCCACGGTTCTTATTGTTCGTCAGTGTACAGAAGACATGCTTGTTATCCGGATGCGCTGCAACCCATTCCGGACGGTCCATCGTTGTAGCCCCCACCTGTGTGGCGGCGCGACGGGCAAAAATCAAAACTTCAGCCTGATCCTGAAACCCGTTTTCCGGCGTTAAACCATTTTTGCCAAAGGTCAGTTCAATCCATTTTCCCTGACCTTTCAGGTCTGCATTCATATCAAATCTGGCAACATACAGTGTTCCTTCTTCCAGCAATCTGCGATTAGCCGCATCATTTCCAGCCTGATAGCGATGCTTAGAAACAAACTTATACAAATGCTCGCCACGTTCATCGTCCCCAAGATATACCACCGCATGACCATCTTTATTCAGCGTCAGCGCAGCATTTTCATGCTTGAACCGGCCAAGAGCGGTCCTTTTTACCGGCGTTGAATTCGGATCATTCGGATCGATCTCAACGATCCAGCCAAAACGGTTTGCCTCATTCGGGTGTTTCAGAACATCAAAACGCTCATCATGCTGATGCCATTTGTAGTCACTGGGAGAAGCTGAAATCCCGTAACGCGCCTGGTCTGCTGAGACTTCACCTTTTTGACTGCTGCCAAAGAAATCATCAAAGTTCTCTTCACAAGTCAGGTATGTGCCCCATGGCGTCTGACCATTTGAGCAGTTATTGAACGTCCCTAATGGCTTGATGCCTGCCGGATCAGCTTTGGTTTTCAGCAGTGCATGGCCTGCTGCCGGTCCGGTGAACATCATTGGCGTATTCGCTGTGATCCTGCGGTTACGCTGACCACTGCGGTCAACCTGCCACTGCCCGTCTTTACGAACCACCTCAACAATCGTGACACCCACCGCTGCCTGTGCTTTGCGAACATCATCTGCTGTCATCTGTTCGCCTTTGTGATCGAACAGATATTCATAATTGGTGTATTCGTTATTGATCGCCATCACACCGCGTGCTTCGCTGATGGGGAAAAAACTCATGCCATCCGTGTTATCACCAAACTGACGTGCTTGTGTATGTGAGTCCTGCTTGCCGCTTTGATCAAATTCAGGGGCTCCCGCAAAGATAGGATCGCCCCAGGAAATCAGCGGCGTGGCCCGATACCCTTTTGGCACAACCACTGTGTCTGCGGTAGAAGCAGGAACGGCTTCAAAATTAAGAAGAGACGTTTTCGGTGTTGCGGCAACCGCTTTTGCCACCGGGTTCACCGCCAGAAAAGCCCCGGCCCCGGCTGCAGCCGTTCCACTCAGAAAATGACGGCGCGATAATCTCGCTTCAATCATCTTCGTGAATTGCGAGTCCTGCTCATCACGCTTCCACATGCTATGCTCCTTGAGTTTTTATTTTTGCCTGCGTACTTACAGACTCTTTAATAAGAGCTGGAGCATAGGTTCATACAGTGACAATTTTATGAAACTCGTATGTATGAATCATGAAAATCGATTGAAAAGCAGAGAGTTAATTCCACTAGGTAAAAAAAAACGGCCCAAACGGGCCGTTTCATCACTGTTGTCCAGACCGTCATTCTTGACTGTCCGGATATCCCTGCGGGTTTTTTGACTGCCAGCGCCAGGTATCTGCAGTCATCTGCTCAACCGTTCGTGACGCTGTCCATTGCAGTTCCTGTTGGGCTTTACTTGGATCAGCCCAGCATTCTGCAATATCACCCGGACGACGTGCTGCAATCTGATAAGGGATGTCTTTCGCGGCGGCTTCAGCAAAGGCCGCAACCATTTGCAATACGCTCAAACCGTTTCCGGTCCCTAGGTTATAGATATGCAAACCCGATGCTTTTCCTTTATGTTTCAGCGCTGCAATGTGACCATCGGCCAGGTCGACCACATGAATGTAATCACGGACACCCGTCCCATCAACGGTCGGGTAATCATTGCCAAACACGGATAAATGTTCGCGACGGCCAACTGCAACCTGTGCAATAAATGGCATCAGGTTATTCGGAATCCCTTGCGGGTCCTCACCCATTTCACCCGACTCATGCGCACCAACCGGGTTAAAATAACGCAGCAGTGTGATACTCATTTCAGGATGGGCGTGCTGAATGTCAGTCAGACACTCTTCCACCATCAGTTTGCTGCGGCCGTACGGATTGGTGGCACTGGTCGGAAAAGACTCCAGAATCGGCACACTGGCCGGGTCACCGTACACGGTCGCTGATGAACTGAAAATCAGGCTATTTACACCAGCCGCATGCATCGCTTCAACCAATACCAGTGTGCCGTGCACATTGTTATCGTAATATTCCAGCGGCTTTTCTACAGACTCACCGACAGCTTTTAACCCCGCAAAATGAATCACTGACTCAACGTCATTTTCACGAAGGACCTGATCCAGAAATGCGCGATCACGAATATCTCCCTGATAAAATGCCGGTCTGGTCCCAGTCAGCTTTTCAATTCGCTCCAGTACGGTCTTTTTACTGTTGTACAGGTTATCAACGATAATTGGTGTCATCCCCGCTTCAATCATCTGTACGCAAGTATGACTGCCAATGTAACCCATACCACCCGTTACCAGAACGCGCATAATATTCTCCTTGCTTGGTATTTCATTGTGATAGCTATTGCTGTCGAGTATATCAGAGTGCTGTAAACAACGATGAGCATAATGTCATTTTTCATGCCGAATGGGCACCAGAGAATCTTTTGCATGACCTTCATATCAATCAGAATAAATAACTGATATTTTGGATTTTAAACATTCTGTTCATGTTGTGAGGCGCTATGAAATCACAAACACTCTGTCAATGGAAAGGCTTTTCCGTCGAGCAAAGCGATCACCGGCTACCGGACGGACGCGATATCACATTCACAACCGTACGTCATCCCGGTGCTGTAGTCATCGCGCCATTAACCGATAAGGGTGAACTGGTTTTGTTACGTCAATACCGTCCCGCAATTGGCCGTTGGATCCTCGAATTTCCAGCCGGGACTCTTGAAAAGGGCGAAGCGATTCAAGCTTGTGCACAACGTGAACTGGCAGAAGAAGCGAACCTGGCCGCAGCGCATTGGCAATCCTTAGGAGAGTTACTTCCCGTTCCCGGCTTCTGCGATGAAGTTCAGCATCTCTTTCTGGCAAAAGGCCTGACCCCCGCAGAAGGAGAACTTGATACTGATGAAGTCCTTGAAGTACTCACAATGTCAGTTGAAACCTTCCTTGGAAAAATCGCCGATAATGAAATACAGGACGCCAAGACGCTGGCTGTGTTTTTGAAAATGCAGGTTCTGGGTGTTTTGAAACAGCCTTAATTCCTCCGCACACGCTATCAGGTTCCCGCCTTCGCGGGAGTCACGCCAGACATCAGATCGCCCGTCATCCATACACACGTGGAGTTCCATATAACAATTGGAAATCCACCTCTGTAAGTCCATTAACTTAAAAAGGCAACACTCATTATTAGCTATATGGCTAACTCTTGTATGGAAAACCCTCATATTAGCTATATAGCTAACTTAATTGTATTGGACTATACTATTCGCCATATAGCAAACAGGTTTTAGATATGGCGAGCAGAGACACGATCGGAAAAGCTGTCGCTCAGGCAAGAAAAACGCTGGGCGCAACTCAAAAACAAATGGCAGAACGGACCGGTATTCACAAAACCACATTGTCTGAAATTGAGAACGGACGCTTTACCGGATCACTGGATATTTTCGAACGTTATCTGGACGCAGTCGGCCTGCAGCTTGAGGTGATACCGAAGCAACACCAACTGCCAGACTGGGATGACATCGAAAACCTGTTTGATGAGGATTAAGCATGGCGCTTGACCAACTGCCTTCGAAAATCGAAAAAATTACAGTCTGCCTGGATGATAAAGAACTGGGGATCCTGACCCATGGTTCAGTGCACCACTATCAGCCGACACAAACACAACACCATGTCTCCCTGACCATGACCAAGCCCAATCTGGATGGTTATTCTTCAGGCGCACTGCACCCGATCTTTACACAAAATCTGCCGGAAGGTTTTAACCGGCGCTTTATTGCCGAAAAACTGGCCCGGTATGCAAGGGTGAACGATATGTACTTACTGGCATTACAGGGTAAGCACAGTATCGGCATGCTGGCTTATCAAAGCGCACTGCAACTTCCCGAAGCCGATTCTGTATCCCTTTCTGAAATTCTGACTTATCAGGGCAGTACACCACTTTTCCCGCAGTTGCTGGAAAAGTATTATCTGCGCAATGCACTGGCAGGAGTTCAGCCCAAAGTCAGTATCCCGAAAACGGACAGAACAATAGAGCAGAAAGATCTGATTGTTAAATCTTACGATGAAGAGTTTCACTTACTGACTGTCAATGAGTACGTCTGCATGGAAGCGGCCCGCTATTGTGGGTTGAAACCCCCAAAAACCTATTTATCAGACAATCTGGAAACCTTCATCGTAGAACGGTTTGACAAACCGGAAGGTCAATTGCTGGGATACGAAGACTTCACAACCTTACTCAAAAAACCGAATCATCCAGATGCGAAATATACCGGAAGCTATGAGACGCTGCTGAAAGCAACACACCTGTACACCAACAGCCTGGATGAAGTGGAGAAAATGTATCAGTACATCGTCTTCAACTGTCTGATTGGTAATGGAGACGCGCATCTGAAAAACTTTGCGTTGCAATACTCGCAGGAGATAGACCATATCTTTGTTTCCCCGCCTTTTGATATCACCCATACCCTGATTTATGACACGATTGACAACAAAATGGCGCTGAAGCTCGCCAATAGTAAAGTTTTCCCGGACAAACACCACCTGCTCAAACTGGCAGAGTCTCCCCGTTTCCGAATTCGCCATGCGGAAGGAATCATCGAACGGCTCGCTCAGGGTATTACCGATTACCTGAACCGCTCATCAGAAATATTGTTGATGAAAGGATTAAAGACATCCATTGAAAATTCAGTCGCACAGGTCATGGCCTCAAGTTACAGCACGAAATCATACCGCCACGACAAAAAGCGTAAATTTGAATAACGGTCTCCCCTCCTCCATTACGGGCTGCCATGGCCGCAGCTGAGCAAACATCAGCAGCGTAACAGCCTGTTCCACTGAATCAGCAGGATTCTATATTATTGAAGCCATTTTGTGGCGCAGATGTTTTGCCTGGCTCGCTGTACTCCACTGAATCAATCGAATCCTCGTGAATAAAACCTTTCTCTCGTCACTGAAATTTAAATTCAAATAGAGTTGGTTATCAAAATTATTAACGCCAATCGCATTCTCAATTCAAAATTAAGAACTCAGTCAATAAATAAATTATAGTGCACACCTCAAAGCTGTTCGTGACGCTTTCAAAGGAGGTGTCGATTCATTTGAAATAAAGTAAACAATGTAAGAAATAAGGAAAAAACATCGTCAGAAGTATTGATGATTAAATTAATCACATACACTAGGGATATAAAAATGAAAACATCACACAATAAAAAAAATATTATACAACGGCATGGTTCTTAAGTGAGCACGCTGACGCACCACGAGAACTTCAAGATTTTCTTGTGAAAGAAAACATCCATTTCAAACAGTACTATTTCTCAGAAGTGCCATCCATTCAATTTTATGACACACCTGAACTGATCATCATTGATACTGTGAATACAGGGTTTGAACACATCAAATGTACTAAGCATGCATTAGAAATACTGTGCCAGCAGGAACAAAATACAACACCTGAATTTATCGCCATCGTAGAAAACAAGTACCCGCATAAAAAACAACTCTTTGATTTGGGCATCACTGATTACATCAGCTGCCCATTCATCGACAAAGAGCTCCGCTACAGAATCACTCATATTTTGAGTTCAGCATTCAAACAAGAAACCAGTCCACAGCTCATAACTCCGCCCAATGCGACTTTAAATAAAACTGAACCTAAACACCAAACGGACAAGCGCTTCCTATTAATAGAAAAATGTGTCTCATACTTAAATGAAACACTTTCAGAAGAGATAAAACTGGATGCATTGTGCAGAAAGCTTGGAACAAACCGAAATAAACTGAATCAAGTCTTCAAAGAGTACTTAGGGATGACTGTTTTTGAATGGCTTCGAAAACAAAGGATGCGTAAAGCTGCAGAACTCCTTGAGACTTCATCACTCAATATTGTTCAGATTTCTGAGCAAGTTGGCTATATGGACTCAAATAATTTCTCTACCGCCTTTAAACGTATCTATCAAACATGCCCGACTCAATTCAGACAAAATTACAAAGAATCAACAAGTAAGAGACTGACTAATAAAATTCATGCGTCAGTCAATATTCACCATGAATAAAGAAAAGGTAATTAAAATTAGATAAATTAACATTGACAGTGATCCGGTATTTTTCAGAGCAACATCTGAAATAAACGGCTTGGTACAAAATAATATCCCTTTCAGCGTATTCGTAAAAGGGATTCGATTGAAACGTAATTTTAAGGAGAAAAACAATGCCAGTAAACGTTCAACAAACAGGGGCAATTAACAATATTTACCCTAATTCCCCCAATGTGTTTAACAACAATCAGAAAGAAGCTGTCTACAATGTCATCGGGCAACTTACTTATGCTGATATTTTCCGAAACAATGCAGGGACAATTGTTCAAAACCAAACAATGCGTCTGGATATGCAAGGCACATTTGTGCAAGGGGGAGATCGATTCCATAACCTGCAAGTTCAGGTCAATGGTGTCAACGGAAACAGCACTGTTGCACACGCCAATGTTTCTGAATCAACAATGACAAATGATCCTGCAAACCAGACTGGCGTGCTAAACAAAGTCATTTCTGCACTAAACCAAAGCTTTGACAATGCGGCCAGTTATCAGGTCGATGGAACAGCACCATAACGCCGCACCATACTGATTTAACAATCATTTAACAAAGCCCATGAGTATGGGCTTTTTATTTCATAAAGCACAACTGTAATAGAAAGACGTTCCAACAAGAGATTGTGGAAAATCCAAAGATTTCCAAAGAATACGCAAAGGAACCAAACCTGAAAGCATTCTAATGTAGATATGTACCTCAGCAGTGATACAAAACACTGAATGTACAACAAAACGTCAGTTAAACTTCAATAAGGATAAAGACTATGTCACAAGATTCAATCAAACTGAATTTCATTAACCGTTCTAACGATGTCAATAACAGTGAAGTGGTTGTTTTCCAGAAAAACGTCGCTGAAAGTTTTGATGAAATTGCCATTGCATGGCGTGTTATTCAAAACTGTGGCCGAAATGACAATCATCCATTTGTCTACCCATTAAAATTTGAAGTCTGTGCCAGCGATTCCTACGGCAACTTCACGCCGCAAATGACGGCTTACGATGGCCAGGCTTATGAAATGGTGAAAGACACTTCAGGTGATGTCATTCGTCTTGCATCCACACCATCCGTTTCTCAACAGGAAGTCGAAGTTCGGAATAACCTGACCAGTGGTGCCATTAATGCCAATATTTACCGTGACGGTAAACTGCTGGCTGCAAAAACCAATGTCTCTCCGGGTCAAAAAGGTGTCTTCCAATTTCATCCAAGTATCTTTGTCGGCGTTGTTTCTCAAGTTGTTGAGGGAGAAGTGATGAATTCGGCTATTATTCAACAGGTGAACACAGAAATTAACCTGTTTGGTGTTCAAAGTGCCGATCTGGTGATGACGGGTGGTGGTTCCGGCCCGACCGCATCACCATTTGAATTCCATCTGGAAAACATCAACAAATAACAACAGCTGTACAGGTGTTACTCACCCATCCGGGTAACACCTGTTTTTCTCATTCACTTTGTCATAAGGAAAACATCATGGCTGATACACCCACAACTCAAACCTGGCATTCTGGTGAGTGGAGAGCACAAGCAAGCAGCACTCCACCTTACAACGGGATCGAAATTTCCGCGCTGCCTCAATACGACGACAACGGCACTTTTGTCTCTGCTGCCGTGACGATTACCGACTACACCAAAAATCCAAAAGGCATCAGCAATGTGATCCCGGCATTGACAGCTATGCAGGGGAAACTGGATATCCCCGCCCCTCAATCAGATACAATCAGTACAGTAAACAGCGAATCTCCTGACACAGTGACAACGTCACAAAAAGACACAGCTGCCACCAGTACTGAGACGACAACGCAAGTTTCTACCTCAGCAATTGCAGATCCGACGTCGCCAAACAATGATTTAACCTCTGCCAGCAGCGAACCAAGCTCAGATTTCACTGTAAGTGGCTGGATCTCACTGGAAACAAACTTTTCTTATGTGCATCTGCGCGTGAATATTAAGTACGGACTTGACCGTTTCCAAAGAGAAGAGCTGGGTTATATCATGGGATTCAACAGCATACTGGAAAACACCAACTAAAAACGTGCTTCAAGGGGCAAACATGCACACCGATATCTGTTTTAAGAATTTGTCGCTGAATATTCACAGGCCCAGTGTGACGATTTTTCAACAAACTCAGGTTGAAAATTCAGAAAATTTAATTGCCTGGACCGTCATTCAGCAGTGCCAGTACCGATGGAACCATCCTTTTTGTATTGAATGGGGATACAGCTATCAACTGGCAGATCCTCATGGTAACTATAGTGCTGCCATGCCTTTGCCCCCACGTCATCTCCCCGAAACAGAAAATCAGGGGTTGCGTATCAGCTGTCATACGGAACAGGTGTTTTTCACGAAAACAGCGGGCAGTAAATATACGCATGTTGTTCTGATCAAAAATGGGAGAATGATTGCTCGACAGCCGCTGGCATTCAATACGCCGGTGGCATTTCTGCTTTCAGAGACCTTCTATCTTTGCGCCGATTTACGTGTAAGAGAAGGCGCAGTCATTCATACGCACAATATCAATGCCAGTCTGACACCATTCAGGATTACAGGGCAAAAAAAACTGAATATCGTCATGTGTGGCGGTCAGCCTGGTACAGAATCGACCCCGCTCTCTTTTCAGTTTTTATAACGGGCAAGTCATGCACTTGCCCGGTAAAGTATGTTTACGCAGATTTTGCCAGATAGGCGGCCATTTCCTCTGCCGGCACCATACCGCCACCGGTAGCCCAAACCAGGTGTGTGGCATGACGGAGTTTTTCTGGTGTCAGTTGAAGCCTCTCTTGATATTCCACTGCTTCAGACACATGCATCGGCCCGGGCATCCCCGCAAGGGCTGATGGCTCCAGCTGAATCCCTTCACTTTGATTCAGTTGTCCCAACAGCTGATACATATGTTTATCTGACAGTGTGTAATAACCATCAATCAGACGCTCCATCGCCCGGCCAACAAATCCTGATGCCCTGCCAACCGCGAGACCATCTGCAGCGGTGATATTATCGATTCCTAATTCCTGAACAGAAATATCATCATGTAATCCCGTATGGACCCCGAGCAACATACAAGGAGAGTGCGTCGGCTCAGCAAAAATACAATGTACATGATCACCGAAGGCCATCTTCAGACCAAACGCAACACCGCCAGGTCCGCCGCCAACGCCACACGGCAAATAAACAAATAACGGGTGATTGGCATCAACCGCAATCCCCAGTTCATCAAACTGTTTTCTGACGCGCTCGCCCGCAACTGAGTACCCTAGAAAAAGCGTGCGGGAGTTTTCATCATCAATAAAAAAACACCGGGCATCTTGCTCCGCCGCTTTCCTTCCCTGCTCCACCGCGACGCCGTAATCCTGTTCATACTCCACAACATTCACGCCATGAGATCGCAACTTCGCTTTTTTCCATTCCCGGGCATCTGCCGACATGTGTACAGTCACGGAAAAGCCCAGTTTTGCACTGATGATGCCAATCGACATCCCCAGATTTCCGGTTGAGCCGACTGCAATACTGTATTGGCTGAAGAATTGACGGAATTCATCACTCAAAAGCTTGCTGTAATCATCTGATTCAGAGAGCAACCCGGCATTTACAGCCAGTTTCTCCGCATGCGTCAGCACTTCATAGATCCCGCCACGCGCTTTAATCGAACCGGAGATCGGAAGATGGCTGTCTTTTTTCAGCATCAGACGCCCCGGAATCTTTATCCCATATGTTGCTTCCAAGCTGGCTTTCATGGCCGGAATCTCAGCCAGTTCAGATTCAATGATGCCCTGTGTTTTTGCTGTATCCGGAAATGCTTTCATCAAAAATGGAGCGAAACGAGATAGCCGGTCACTGGCATCCTGAATATCCTCAGCATCCAACCCGACAAAAGGCAGACCTTCACTCAGAGAGGTGATATTGGGGTTGAACCAGCAAACCTCTTCCAATGCCACCAATTGACTGACTAAAGGAAATTGGGTGGTCAGGGTTGGAATATCAAACTTTGTCATCGCTGGTTCCCTCTTTAGCAATATAAAATAATTCACAAATCGCGCTTTGAGCGATTCTAGAGGGGAAGGCAAAAAAAACAAAGCCGTACTCTGTGGTGTTGTGAGCACCTCAGCAATGACGCAGATTAACAGACATTCTCCCGGCCAGTGCTTAGGCCGGGAGAGATGATTTCGTTTTGTATGAAGATACTATTTGTTGTACGAATTGTTGTACGAAGTTGTACGAAGAAGCTATTGCAGCAATACCGAAATCGCCTTGGTGTTCCCGTCAAACGTGATCGAATAAGTTGCGTGATCTCCCACCTGATAATCCGCAGACGGATAAGATTCAGACCAGTTACCATCATCAATTTTAAAGCGGGCTGGCGAATCTTCACCATTAAAGCTTTGGGTCGTACGATAAAGCCCTGACTGCGCATCATATTGCATTTGTGTCAGTCCCCAGCCGTTTGATGTCCCCCGGAAATACCAGATTTGTTCTCCCCCAGTGGAGGCAGACAAACAATTTGTAAGTGCAGTCCAGACCCCGCTCTGATAACAAAGATTCGGATTCAATGGACTCAGATCTGCGCTCTGATTGTTTCCCTGATCGCTGAAAATAACATTCAAACTGACCAGATTCACACCAAAATCATGACAGTAACGACCACCTTCAGCGGACATTGCGACTCCCGGCCAGGACGCATTTGCCACTGGTTCCGAAGCAGAAACATTCCAGTAATACAGAGTCGGCTGGCTGAAATTTTGCTGATTGTCGAAACAGACTTTCGTGTTTGAACTGCCACCTGTGTCCCCACAGCCGATGGTACATCCCTGCCCGACTTTCGCACCCACATGAATCGCTGCTGCATCATGAGCGCTGACGGTAAAATGTGCATATCCCTGGCTGTCAACCTGCACCGTCGGGCCGCTGCAGCTGCCGGACTGCTCATCAAAATTACCCGCAATAATGTCGCAATATTCACCAGCCGGCATCCCGGTCAGCAAGGTCTGATTGATCCCTTTCGAGTCATCCCGGTTGATCACGACAAACCCAAGTCCACCGCGGCCAAAGGCAATCTGGTTATTCCCGTCATCCCACCAGTTCGTGACGCGGAATTCAGCCGCCGTATGATTACGAAAAGCCACCATATTTGCTACACCCCGCCACTTGTGTTCACACACCCAGTCTCCGCCGTCAAAACCGCAGGCATTACCTGAGTGCACACCCGTTGAAGGGGGGCCCGCATCAAAATCGTTAAAATAGTAACCCGACATAATTTTCGGGTAGCCATAGGGATAGGCCAGTGTAAACACGTTTCCGAGAAAATACAGATTCCCGAAATCCTGATGGCTCAGGACCTGTCCAGGATTATGACGTTCTTCATCATGATTGGTCACAAAGGTAACGGCACTGTCACTGAGCAGCCAACCGCTCCATGAACCGATGCCGTTCAGATCTTTAATCCCGCCATTTTTAAACTTCGGGCCAATCGTCCGGGCAAAATTAAACTCAGTCACGTCACCAATATACGTATATTCACTGGTTTTGACGGGCTCTCCTGCTGAGCCGATCACTTCCTGAAATATGTATGGATTCCCATTCAGTTTATTCTTAATTGCGGCAATATCAGCCGCTGGAATATGTTTAGCCGCATCAATCCTGAAACCCGCCACGCCCATACTGATAGCGTCGTTCATATAATCTGCAATTTTCTGGCGCACATAGTCAGACTCAGTTTTTAAATCATTCAGGCCAACTAAATCGCAGTTTTGAATTGACCAGCGATCGCTGTAGTTGATGTCACCGGTACAGGTATGGAAATCATTCGCATTAAAAGGTACTTCCGGAAAATATCTGTCTTGTGCAGCCATGTGGTTAATCACCGCATCCAGATAAATATCAACCCCAGCGGCTTTACAGCGCTGCACCATATCGACAAACTGTGCACGCGTACCACTTCTGCCTTCAAAGGAGTAACTGATAGGTTGATACCGGGCCCACCAGGCTGAATGATCCACACTTTTCTGGGGTGGCGACACCTGCACGGCCGAAAATCCTTTCGGGCCCAGAAAAGTTTCACATTCAGTCGCGACATCATCCCAACGCCACTCAAACAGATGAACGAAGGCCGTTCTGGGCACCACCTCTGCCATCGTCGGTGTGGCACTCAGCAATCCACTGCAGAATAGAAGCCCGGCAGGAAAATATTTTTTAAATTTCATTATTTTTCCTTATCTCTTGGTTGTAGGTACATTCAGTTTTTTATTTCACAGCTTCCTGTCAAAAAGCCACAAACACTGTAGATAAAGGACACAAAAGTGCTTTAACCAGATTAAAACGATGTGAATCGTATCTGCTTCGGTGTCATAAAAGAAATATTTTCAAGTATTCGGATCACGGTTTGTACAGCATTAAGAATGTGATATATCAGTTAAATTATTCAACTCATGATGAAATTTTCGAATCCATGTTGAAACCATATTGTCTCTGAATGAGCAGTGCGCATAAATACAATCTCTAAATTGATGATATTTTTATTTATTCAAAAATAAAGATATATCAAGCCGTATCTATTTTGAGCCTTCACGATGGTCTGACGACACTGCAGCTGTCCAAAAGAGCCATCAGACCTCACTCGTTTACCGAAGCATTCAAATAAATAAATGTTTCACATATGTGAACAAATTAGATCACCGATCACAAAATGGCAACATTTTCTCCAATGCATCAAATTTAGTATTAACCTATTACTCATCGGAGGTCTGACAAGGAGACAGACATTGAAACAATTCATTACCCTGCTCATTTTCTGCATGGCAAGCTTTACCAGTCAGGCAAGTACCAGTACATCGGGCGTATCCCAAAAGGGATACACTGCAACCAAATATCCGATTGTGCTGGTTCATGGCTTGTTTGGTTTTGATTCCATTGCCGGAATTGATTATTTCTACGGGATTCCGCATGCACTCAACAAAGATGGTGCAAAAGTATTCGTTGCTCAGATCTCTGCAACCAACAGCACAGAGCTTCGTGGCGAGCAGTTACTGGCTCAAGTGGAAGATGTACTCGCGATTACCGGCGCGGAAAAAGTTAACCTGATCGGACACAGTCATGGCGGACCAACTGCACGTTACGTGGCTTCTGTAGCACCGGAGATGGTCGCTTCAGTCACCAGTATCGGTGGCGTGAATAAGGGATCACGGATTGCAGATATTGTTCGTGGTGCCGTCCCGGAAGGCTCAATTCCGGAAGGGATCGCAGTCAAACTGGCTGAAGGACTGGTCAGCATGATCAATCTGTTATCCGGTGGCAGTGATCTGCCTCAGGATCCGCTGGCTTCTCTGGCCGCACTGACCACTGAAGGGTCGCTGGCATTCAATCAAAAGTACCCGGAAGGGATCCCGGAGTCCGACTGTGGCGAGGGTGATTATGTTGCTGCCAATGGTGTGTATTACTACTCCTGGACCGGGACCAGCAATTTCACCAATGCGTTAGATCCAATTGATGCCGCAATGACAATCCTGGGGCTCGGATTCAACAATCCGAATGACGGCCTCGTCGGTCAATGCAGCACGCACTTGGGTAAAGTCATCCGGAATGATTACAAAATGAATCACCTGGATGAAATTAACGGCTTGCTTGGCATTACTCATCTGTTCGAAACGGCACCGACCACGCTTTATCGCCAGCACGCAAACCGCCTGCAATTACAAGGATTATAAGTTTTGAAAAAGACCGTACTTTCACTCATCTGTATTGTTCTGACTGCGGGTGCGGTCTATACCTACAACTCACAGACCTCCGAACCGACTGTGACCCAGGTGCCCTCTCAGCAGGACACCCAAATTGATACCGATTCCGCCCGCGATACCTTCGACTATTTTCTGTCGGGTCTCGGTGAGGCGGACATCGATACACTCAGAGAACACTTCCGCTCCTATAATGCCCAGCAGGCAACCGCCTACCAATTCGATGAAGATCTGTTCGAACGATTCATTCAATACCGAGCCGCATTGCGGGATCTCGACCCGGGCAATATCAATCAGCTGGATGCTGATGCCCTGAGGCAACTGAATGATCAGCTGATTCAGGCACAACTACAGTTCTTTTCATATGAAGAGCAGCAACGGCTGTTTGCCGAAGAAAATCTCCAGCGGGATCTGACACTGCGAAAGCTGGAACTCAAACAGCAAACCCAGGATCAGGAAGCCTATCTCAGCGCCTGGCAACAAGAACTGGATAACCTGCCTCCCGTCATGCAGGAAAGCTATCGCAACGCCAGCCTGCTGGCTCAGTTACAATCCACCCAGTCGATGGATCCGCAGGAGCGCTACCTGAACCAGCAGGCATTAGTCGGACCTGAAGCGGCAGATCGCCTGGCACAGCTCAGTCAAAAACGAGCGGCATATCAGACACAATTGGATGAATATTTTGAACAACGGGAAATGATTCTGGCAGATTCAGGAATGGCTTCAGCGGAACAGCAATTCGCCCTCGAGACCCTGAGAAATAACACTTTTACGACAAGCCAACGCCGTCGGGTCAAAGCATTGGAATCCATGCGTGACACACAGGGTGGACAATCAATCGATTGAGAACCAGGGGCATTTTGAATCGCACCCAATAAAAAACCCCGGTCAGATGACCGGGGTTTCTGATGGCTCATTGTTCAATCAGTCTTTTTAGGACGCTTATTCCTGGGTGCTCTATTCTGAGAGGCTTTGCTCACAGCGGCCTTATCCTTGGGCGTCTGAACCTTGGTCGCCTTATTCTTTGGGACATAGTTCAGAATTGAAACCGGCACCGGTTTTTTCGGGGTAAACCCTTCCACTTCGCGGCGTTCAATCAGGTGGCCCAGACGACTTTCAATCATGCACAGGTTCTTGAAATTGTCTTTTGAAACGAAAGAAATCGCTTCACCTGATGCATCTGCACGACCAGTACGACCGATCCGGTGAACATACTCATCCGCCGGGAAAGGCAGATCATAGTTCACCACGCGCGGCAGCTCTTCAATATCAATGCCTCGGGCACCCACGCCAGTCGCAATCAGATACTGAATCTTCCCGGATTTAAAGTCTTCCAGCAGTTGAGCACGAATCGTCTGACTGCGGCCACTGTGGAAGGCTTCAGCCTGGATACCACGCTTCTCAAGCTGAGATGCCAGCTTGGCAGCACCGTGCTTGGTTTCAATAAAGATCAGCGCCTGATCCCACTGATTTTCTTGAATCAGATGGCTCAGCAGTGCCGATTTCTGATCTTTGTCGACGGTGATCAGCCACTGTTCAATATTTGATTTAGATGCCTGATTGGCAGCAATCGTAATTTCGTGCGGATCACTGACCGCAGATTTCGCCAGTTCACGGACTTTACGCGACAAAGTCGCCGAAAACAGCAAGAACTGAACCTGTTCAGGCAGTCGGTCTAAAATCTTGTTAATGGCATCGATGAAACCCATGTCGAGCATGCGGTCGGCTTCGTCCAGCACCACAATTTCGATTTCTTCGAAATACACAGCCCGCTGGCCATAGAGATCAATCAGCCGGCCTGGTGTCGCCACCAGCACATCCACACCTTCAATCAAATGCGCTTTCTGTTGCTGTTCGTCCACGCCGCCGTACATTGCCAGCGAGGTCAGCCCCAGATGCTTTCCGTAGTCTCTGACCTTCTCTTCCACCTGCACTGCCAGTTCACGGGTTGGTGCCAGAATTAACGCACGTACACGTTTTTTCCGTTGCGTCTGACCTTTGCTCAGTTTTTCCAGAATTGGCAACACAAAACTGGCCGTTTTACCGGTACCGGTCTGGGCTGCAGCAATAAGGTTCTGTCCCTGCAAAATCACCGGAATGGCTTTGTTCTGAATGGTGGTCGGTTTGGTATAACCTAACTCAGTTACGGCCTGAACGAGTGCGTTGCTGAGTCCAAGTTTAGAGAATGGCATGTATCGTCTCTGTAGTTCTGATCGCTTGAAGTAGAGCTGGCTCTACGTGAACGCGGGAGTGTATCACGGACTCAGGAAGCTGGTATGAAATATTACAAAAACGCCCCACCGGAATATTCAGAAGGGGCGTTTCAATCTTCATTCTTTCAAGAAGTCATGACTCGATTTCGATACCGGCTTCATCCTCAGGGACAATATCCGTTTCCTGTAATGCGTCTTCCAGCCAGAGACGAATCGCCGGAGACTGCAGCACCTGAGTCATATAACGCTGGCTGAGTTCTGAAACCTCAATACCATAAGTGATGAATCGCAAAACAACAGGCGCAAACATGCAGTCCGCAATACTCCATTGTCCAAACAGCCAGCCCCCCTGATCGCCATACTCCGTCATCTGCTCGCGCCAGATTTGATCAATCCGGGCAATATCTTTTTTCGCAGCTTCCGACAACTCAATCTGACGTTTCGCCCGACAGTTCATGGGCATTTCATTTCGTAATGCTGTAAAACCGGAGTGCATTTCACAACTGATCGCACGGGCTTTTGCGCGCGCCACTGTATGTTGTGGCCACGCTTGTCCATCACAGTGCGCTTCATTCACATATTCACAAATCGCCAGCGAATCCCAGACGGTCACCTCACCATCAATCAGAACCGGTACTTTCGCCGCCGGGGTATAATTTTCCAGCGTGCGATAAAAACTGTCCTTGAACAGCACCAGCTTTTGTTCTTCAAAGTGAATGCCATTCTGAGTCAGCATCAGCCAGCCGCGCAGTGACCAGCTGGAGTAGTTCTTATTGGCGATAATCAATTGCATGTGTCGTCCTCATCTTGAATGCACGTTGTGTCCCTGCGCTTCACTCTACGCACTCAACAATATGATGACTAACGCATAATTTTGATAACACACATCAGAAAATCGAATGGGTATCTGTCAACAGACCCAATCCGCTGGAAATCCGGTAATCTTATTCTTTCAGAACCATATCGATACACATGACCGCAGCCAGAATCAGCTTCCGCATATTATCGCCGGCCGGAATATCTTCAGATAGTTTCAGCACATAGTTGTCTGCACTGGTGAACAGCTCTTTCCCGAGACCAGCCCATTCTTTCGAGACATGCGCCAGTTCTTTATCGCCCTGGTTAAATTTGAAATCCCAGCCGGTCCACTTACCTTTCAGCTCACAAATAACATTGTCATCTTTGTCCAGCACATCAAATTTACCGCCAATCGTGAACAACTTAGGCTTAAAGCCGCCAATCACCTGATTGTCTTTATCCCGGACTGTCACTTTTCCCAAAAACAATGACACACCACGCTGTACACGCACAATCGGCTCACCACCCGGTGTTACGATTTGAATATCGAAAGGCGTCATAATTTTATAATCGGTAAACCGAAACAGTTTGGTAAAAAAGCCCAGGTTCGGTTCACGGCATTCCATAATCACATTGCCGGTTGACGGATCATGAATGTCATAGTTATTGGCTGCTTTCAGCACGCCGACATGTTCTTTCACTAAAAAAAGGTTTTGATTGATAACTTCGCTCATTGGTTAATATCCGGAAGAGTTTTTAAAGAAACACAGAAAGCGAAATACCGCCCCCATAAAATCAATGGCGGTGTTTATCAATACAGACTCAGCCTACCAAGCGGTAACACTTTGCTCTGGAATGAAAAACAGCCTGGCCCGAATTACTCAGGCGACATCTACAGCAAAACATTGAAACAAATTTCAGTTAGATCTCCGTACGAAAAGCAGTAAAAAATGCAACTCAAAGCCCGAATATCAATTTCACTGCAAATATAGTGAGAAAAACAGCTGTAAATGACAACCTGACTGATAAATTAGCATTTCATTCAGTAGATTACAGGCGTAAAATCAGCAAAAAAATTCACCTTGTTGCATATTTTACATGTCCTATATACACAACCGACCAGCAAAATATGTTCCGGCGGGTTATCAGCCACTGGAGCCCGTGCCCCGAAGTTCTCCGATGCCGGTAAAAACACTCAGTGAAACTCAGCAGCAAACCGCTGAGTTTGAGTGCAACATTCAGATCTATTGCACAGCGGATGAACTCAGTTCATTGCAGACAGGGTTCTGGTCACTGAAAAGGACTCACAATGAAAAAAAAGTCATCAACTGGCAACACGCTCAAACATCTCATGGGTTAACCACACTGACTGCACTTTGTGTGGAACAAGAAGAAAAAAAACTGCTCCATGAGCGTTTCCAGTATGCCGGCTTTGCAAAAGAGTTTGATATTCATCCACAGCCCAAAGGCAGAGGACACATCAATGCTGTATTTCTGCCTGTGAAACTGGCTGTGCAGCAGGAAGATATGCTGGGATGGCCAACAACCGGGTATTTTTATTACTTTGTTGATCACAAGCTCTACCAGGAATTCAAACTGACCGGCGAAGACCGCTGGAGTTTCTATCTGACCGGTTCAGACGCTAACACACTCACCGATGAACTGGCCTCAGAACATCATTCCTCCAGTCTCTTACTGCCCTTCAAAATTGAAGGAAAGACAATGACCGGCCAATTCATTCTGTATCGAAAACAAAAACTATCGCGTGATGAATTTTCAAAACTCTCCCAGAGTTGGCTGGAGGAACATGCAACGCCGCTTGATTTAAAAAGTATCATTGCCAGCCGCACACAAGCGTTCATGGCACGCGACATCACAACACATCATGTCTGCAGTGACCAGAAGTCTGCCTACTACAAAGTTAAAATGGATCCAGACAGCCGCCAACGAGAGAGCTGGCCTGAAATTGCCCAAAAACATGGCCTGTCTGCCAAACAACTATTGGATTTGAATCCGGCATACAATGACAACCCACTCCGGCTTCAGATTGGTGACACACTGTGCGTCTCAGCACCACGCAGCAGTTCAGTCCACAAACGGCAGGATATTCCTTCACCACTATCTGAGTTTGAAACCGGCAAGGCCTACCCTTTCGGAAATGTCTGGGGAACGTTCAGACAACGCTATATCATGCCCGGACTGCTGCATATTCAGCCTGACAGCAAAGTTCCCCTCCGTGCCCCAATAGTGAATGCCGGACTTCTAAGCAAAGTATAAATATTGATGAGGCAGGCAGTAATGTATTAGAAAATTTATCGCTGAGTTGAGCCACATGATGAATGCAAACTTACGGTGGTCGCAGAGCCTCAAAACAGAGAGCTGAACCTCGTAAAGATTCAGCTCTCTGACCCTGTAAGCAAAGCTGGTTCACTCAGCTCACGATACAAATTCTGCCATAGATTCGTTCAGCAAAAGACTCGTTCAGCAAAAGATGCTCAGCCACAGACTCATCGCAGCGACAAATACGCCACTGACATAAATATAACGTCCAATATTAATGACTCAGTTCACCAGGCTGCCGGTACATAAACTTTTGCAAAGCTTCCCGGCTGATACGAGGTCGTTGCATGTTCAATGAATACGTATCCATACATGCCGGGTTTTGAGCCCATCGCACAGGTAAATTCCAGCCTCCGTGCAAGCATTCAATGGACATATTGGTTTGCGGGTTTACAGTCAGAATGCTTGGCCCGAAGTACAAATCAATATCTTGTCTGGGCAGGTTAGCCGCTGAACGATTGATCGCAAATCTCAATTCTGGCTTCGCAACAACAGTCGCAGGCACAAAGAAGGTAATACTGCCATTCGCGATAGGAATCATACGCTGCTCACTTCGCTTCGCGGTAGCCGGAACATTGGTATGTATTGGATTGCGAGTAAAAACCCATTGGGGAGCAAACAACTGCCTGTCTTTTAATACTTTATAAATCGCATCCGTTATCAAATTGATATCATTATCAGAGCTGTAAGTGTGAAGGTAAAACGGTGCATTCTGAGCCACAAGCGCGGTTTTCACCCACTCACGAATTTTTCTCTGAATATCACTGACGGTCAGTAATGCGGGATGAGCATTTTGAAATAATACAAATTGGTGCACTAAATCTGGCCAGTTAATATTGATTCTCCCGCGAGACCGATTGTAATGTGTATCCAGCTCCCACACTGTCACGACCTGAATTTTATCATCCCAGTTCTGACCCACAGCCGGATCATTTACAGGCAAATTATATCCCATTAACTCTTTTAACGTTTGTTTCCAGTAAGGGACCGTTATGCCCCTGAATCCAACGTAGTGGCTCATGGTATTTTCTGGCAGCTTCGATTCTAATTTAGCGACAAATTCCGCCGGATGTTTTCTTCCCTGCTGATCAAACACATAACAGACAGGAAAATCTCCGTTCGGCGTACTGATGCTCCCTGAGCAGTCTAAATCCAAACTTTGAACATCAACACCATCAATCACAAAAAAAGTTTCTGCAGCTTTGGGCTTAGCTGCGTAAATCCGGTATCCCTTTTGAGAAGCATACTGTGACAACAACTGCATGTCATTTTCAAGCCCCCGGGTATCGAAGGCTCCGCTGAACCACACCAGCTCTTCACCCGGGAAGTAGTCTGGGTGCTCACTATATGTACTTCCAATATCAAATTCCGGCTGATTAAACCCGGTGATGTCTCTTGCAATCGTCCCGAATTTGGGAACAAACCAAATCAGGTTTGGATCTTCGGTGTCGCCATACAGATAAAACTTACTCACCAGCTCATTGGTAAATTCTGCTTCAACATTCCTGATTGACGGATCAATTGGTGCAGCAATCGCGGCACTGATAGATGCCGATATCAATATCAAAGAATGGAGTGTGTTTTTTAAAATATTATTGCTCATGGGAAATCCATTTATCCTTGCAAATCATTTCATCTTCTTCATTTGGGCAACCCGACTTTATCCAGATGCCCAATAACTTAATCAGTTGGTTCGGTAACGGACGGCCAGTTGCTGGCATACCTGCTGGGTTCGCTCCCATTCCAAACTTCTGTTCTTTCTCCCGGATTGCCAAGCGCTGATATAACGTCTTTGCATCTTTTTCTCTCAACCAACGTTCAATATCCCGCCTGTTGGCCATGCTGAAAGCATCTTTGGCACGACCATCAATACCATGACAATGCACACACCCCCCATCACGCCATAAACGATTCCAGATAAAATGCAGTGCTTTGGGTGGAATCGTCCCTTTGGGTAATTGATCGAAATTGAGATCTATTTGCTGAATTGCTTGAGCAAGATCCTTTTCGTTTTTGTCCCGAGCGTCTTGAAAATAAGCATAGAGATCGTATGCGTCATGACGAGAAACAGACAGTTTCGGCATCGTTCTCCCTTCAACGGATTTCCCATTGGCATACTGGTAAATCCAATCCGCAGAAAACAAACTCATCGCAGCAGCGTTATAACCGGTCAACTGGCTTGAGCCATGGCACATCACACAATTGTTTTCAAACAACTTCAAACCTTTCGACTTCGCCCCCTGCCGTTCCATCTCTGATTCTGCAGGAATGGCATCCAGGTGCTTGCTCAGGGATATCACGTCATTTTCGTGAATACCGGTATAAGCCATCATTTTGGGTGCAGCACACTTCCCCTCACTGCAGGTTCCATGGGGAGCATTTAAAAATTTCGTGAGTGTTTTTCTGTTTACCCTTGCGGTTTGCTTTTCGAATATTGGCCAGACCGGTGCATTCAAATAAGAAAGAGGATATTTCTCCATAGACTGTAGCCGCACATCCTTCACCGGCAGTGCGACATATCTCGGGTCATGCATATGATTCCGGTAATTACGAGCAATTTCATCGACTTCTGTATGACAGGCGACACATTTTTGATCGGTCCACTTTCGGGATCCATTCGGCATCGTACCAACAGGTTTCATTCGGTTCTCAAAATGGCAACCGTGACACTCCTGCTCAATCGCATTTTTATATAAACGTTGATCGAATTCGAATGCTTGCAAACCGAAAGACATGAAAAACGTTGCGCCCAGCAGCAACACCAGCACGCAACGCCCCCACATACAGCGACAGTAGGTCATCAAACACTTCATAGAAAATCAGTACGAGACCTCTATGAATGGCGCTGAAGGTACAGGTTCTGAAATAACGATTTTCTTCGCTGCAAGTTCTTCCGGAATAACCCAATACGCGGGTTGACCTTCGATGGTCTGAAACAGATCAATAAACTGTGTCCAGCGCTGGAACAACAAAGATTTATCCACGATCTCACCTTCAAATCCAAACAGACTTGGATCGATATGAGACGAATAAAAATTGATACCCTGGTCAAGTCCATACCAGCCAATATCTACATGAGGGATACCAGGCTCAGTTGGGTCAACTGGCAGAGGTAAATCCTGCTCTAACACTTTTTGGTCCACCAACTGATTTACTATGGCTGGCACTTCAATGTATACACCGGGCGCAGGCTGACTACTCGGATCAGACAACGCAAATTTCGCATGCATCAACTGTTTGGTATCCACGAGTTCGAACAACTTTGCTTCTTTCTCGGCACTTGTATTGTAACGAATCACCAGACTGCAAAGTTTCGGATAACCCGGAGGACGAGTCGATACTGAAGAATATTCAAAAGTCGTGAGCAATTCTGTCAGCGCTTGGGTCGGTTGACAAAGAACCGCATCATCAGGAACGAGCGTTTTTCTGCTTGGAGAAATATTATTTTCTTGTGCAAATACCGTAAATTCACCACTTTGAATACTGCTGGGAACGAAGCTGACTGTCAGCGTTTTATTTCTGTAAGCTCCCGGGACAGGTAAAATGTAATCATATTCATAATTACGAAACCAAACATAACCAGTACCACGCGTGGTATTTTTAAATGGTGCAAACACGATATCACCATTGTCGATCGTGGAATTAAAATCTAACAATGACAATTGGTAATCGCTCGAATGAGCTGAAGCTGCCGTCAATAATGCGGCACTCGCAAGTAAATGAGTGAATTTTATCATGGGTATTCCTTGGAATAGCCCACAAACAACGTGGGCTAGATACTATTTATGCAGCACAATGAGATAACGCTTCATTACGGTGTATTCCGTAACTTCAGAATCATCTCAGTTACGGTTGAGTTGCATCTTCAACAATCGCGTGACAACCTACATCTGTACTCCACTCAACAGGTGTTCCGAATCCGCCAACAACACAATCGACACTCATTTCAGTTTGAACGGTCTCCATTGACATGCCTGGATTCCAGTTGATGGTTCTTGTTTCGTTGCGTTTCAGCACTTGTTTTTCATAGTTTGCACGCAGCGTCCACATTGAGTTGGTGCTTGTATCCACCTTCCCTAACTGCGACTGACTATATTCCTGAATCTGGTCAAACAGCTCTGCCTGCAATTCAGCCTGAATACCTTCCACAGCTTTAATAAATGCAGCCTGATTTGGCGCTTGCTCTTCGTACTGCTTCGTTTCAGGGTTGTAATACTCGACATAAACCCCTTTTCCTTCCTGTACTAACTTCTTGAAGAAGGTTTGGATTTCAATGTCTACACAGGCAAAGTTGTGGTAAGCAGCGAATGTGTGGGCTTGCTCAAATGTCTGGTTCCAGTCCACGGTAATACGAGCTGCACGCGTCTCTCTTTCCGTCTCTAGTTCCCAGTCCACAATCAGGCTGAAGTACGGCGATAGACTGTTCCCAACCGCCAGATCATTCTCAATGGCATTCGTCATGTCATTATCAGGTAATGTCACCAACTGGAATGGTACATTCACAGATGCACTCGTTCTTCCGCCTGGTACTTTCGCGTATGCCTTTTCAACGATCGTTGTAGGCTGCTGTTTGCCATCAATCGTTGTCACGTAACAGTTATTTATCGTGACATTGATCGTCTGACCTAATGCATCCGTCACTGTTAACGGCTCATCCACACATTCAACGTCAATTCGTCCATCCGCGTTTGCATCAATACCATCAACAACAAATAACGCCGTTCCTCGCGTAACCACAGCAGGAGAGACACTGAAACCCACTTTTTCTGCTTCGGTTTTCAAGAATTGGACATCTTCAACACGTCCCATCGTATTGAACGCACCACCCATCCGGATTTGAGCTTCTCCCGGACGGAGTGCAGCCCAGGTACCAAACCTTGGGATGTAGCTGGAGGCATTGAAGTTTGGTCGGGTATTGTCCCCGGTACCACGGTATGCAACATAACCAGATTTAGGCACATACCACATCAGATCTTTTTTATGAGAATCTTTATACAGGTAGTATTTACTTTCTAATTCAGCCGATACACTGCCCGGAAAATGACGGTAAGCATTATCATCATTTGGATCCATTGGTGTGGCCGTAACCGCGCAACTAAGCAAAGCTGAAGCGATAGCGCTCAGCTGAATAATGTGAGTCCTTTTCATGTTTTCCTCAAATTAACAAAATTAATTATTATTCAACTAGTTGAGTATCAATTATGTCCACAGGAAAAATACAAGAAGAAGGTAGCATTCCTATTTCTGACGATTGGTTCGAAAATTCAATATGAAATACAAAGTACGACCACAATTTAATGAGATCAAATCCATACTTTCGATTTGAACATCAACGAATGATAATATATCGATATTGGAAATATCCTTTCAATCTATCCATCTATAAGAATTAAATATTTCACCATCATATCATCAAGTCGCAAACAAGAAATTGATTGCAGTGTTCCAAAATGATTCATAAATATTGATTGGATTTGTTCTGGCACCAGACAATAGTCACAACAGGCATCACAACTTCCTCATAATATATATCTTCATGAACAATGAATATTGATGAAATAGACCACATAAAAGCCATGGAAATATCACCTCAACGCAATGATATTTATCTGAAGTTCCAAATTGACCCGACATAACACAAGTTAAAAAGAGTCTCACCCGGCTCAGACCAATGCATCAACCCTAGTCCAATAACCAGCTGCCTTTTGTAACCCCCTGTTGCCTCTAAAGAAACGTCACCAACCTGCCGCCTTGAGAAGAATAAGGCTTCTTATATTCTGCCTGTTGCTCATTCCACCATTTTCTTACAGGAATATTCAATGAACGTATCATTAAAGCCAACCAAGGCTTTTGTCATCACGTCTTGGGCTGCACTTGCACTGGCTGTGCTGGCTTATGGTGTCGGTTTGCTCAATGCCAACCTCCAGCTCAATGAAAAAGGTTACTATCTTGTAGTCCTGCTGTTTGGCCTGTTCAGTGTCATCACGTTACAAAAAACAGTGCGGGATGAGATGGAAGGTATCAATGTCACCGCATTGTATAGAACTATGGTCATTGCCGGTGTCATCATTTCATGTGCCTTAATGCTGATTGGACTCTGGAATGCCAGTACACTTGCGTTAAATGAGAAGGGATTTTTCGCAATTACATTCGCTTTAGGCTTATTCAGTGCTGTTGTGACACAAAAAAATGTCCGTGATCTGGCTTTTTTCGAATCTGCTGAACCTCAGACAGAGCCTCATCGTCCTGCCAAGCCAGCCAGCCCGGCTGAACCTGAACATCCTCAGGACTGATTTCAAAATCTGGCTCACTCCATGAAGGCAACCTGAGTTGCCTTTTTCTTTCCGGCTTCACGTTTCAATCTGTTCAAGCCACTGTGATTTCCAGTATGCTTATCAGTAATTCAAATGGATATTCATCAGGATTGCTTATGGATATAGAGGCGCTTCGAAGCTTTTTAGCATTCATCGATACCGGTAGTTTTACCCGGGCTGCAAAGCAGACATTCAGGACTCAGTCTGCAATCAGTATGCAGATGAAAAAACTGGAGCAGGAACTGGATCAAACGCTCTTTCAGCGGGAAGGCAGACAACTGGTGTTGACCCATGAAGGCCAGAAACTGGCCAGTTATGCCAGACGTTTACTGAGCTTACATGATGAAGCGGTTTCCAGTCTGCGCACTCAGGCCGACAGCCAGCCCTTGTTATTTGGCTGTCCGGATGACTATGCTGAAACCTTGCTCCCCTGCCTGGTGTCTTTGATTCGTCAACATCTGGGACCTGTCCAGATCCACGTCATGTGCGCCACCAGTGTTCGTCTGCGCCAGCTGATGGATAAAGGTGAGCTCCACGCTGCAATGCTCACCCGGCAGCCCGGCTCAGATGAAGGCCACTTTTTAATGCAGGATCAAGGCGTCTGGTACGGCTCACCTGAAACTGACTTATTATCCCTGCGTCCGCTACCCATCGCGCTGTTTCAGGCAGATTGCAAATTTCATGCAGCAGCACTGGATGGGTTGATGAAACAGGAAATCAGTTTCGATTTAGTCAGTTGCAGCAGTAGTGCAACCGCCCAACGAGGCATGGTGCGGGCAGGACTGGCCATTGGTGCCATGGCAAGAAGCAGTATGTCTCCGGATTTAGTCGAACTCCGGGCTGACTGGCTGCCGCCATTGCCGGGAATTGAAATCGCGCTGGCGCTGGCACCTCAGTCACATTCCGGTCTCACGACTCAGATTGCGCGAACAATCAGTCATGCATTTCTCGCGGCATTGAAAAAAAAATACAACACCGGCGGAAAACATCTGACCATCATGAAAACTGCAATCAAATGTGAATAGCACTCGCCTGCCTGGCTGAAATATGGCATGGTGCGCGGTGTCAATTGATTGTGAACGACAAACTTCAAGATGCAAAAAACGAAACAAAAATGGCTGTCGGTGCTGACTCAATTCACCGTTTACCTGTCTTTGCTCATGCTGGTCATTGGCGGGGGCTTAGCACTTTACGCGATCGTTTACGGGCCATAACTGGCCCGTTTACTCACCTTCCTTGAACAGGATGGGATGGCTTTTACATCCGCATACCACCGTCCACTTCAAGAACTCGACCGGTAAAGTAATCATTTTCCAGAATATATTTCACAGCATTTGCGATATCTGTTGATTGCCCCACCCGGCCCAGCGGAATCATTTTTTCTAAGCGCTCAATCGCTTCCTGAGGTAATTGATCAGCCATAGCAGTCCAGACGACACCTGGTGCAATCGCCGCAGCCCGGATACCAAAACGGCCCAGCTCTTTTGCCCAGCAAACAGCCATCGTTGCGACGGCCGCTTTGGAAGCAGCATAGTTGGTCTGTCCGAAATTACCCGCACGGGCAACGCTGGAGATATTGATAATAGCGCCGGGCCGTTTAGTTTGTATCATGCGGGCTGCTGCTTCGCGACCACAAAGAAATGTCCCCGTAGCATTCACTGTCATCACCGCATTAAACTGCTCCAGCGACATTTTACTGATCGCGCCATCTTTCACTTTGACCAGTAATCCGTCACGAAGAATCCCGGCATTATTCACCAGCCCATCCAGCTGACCAAAATCCTCAATGATCTGATCGAAAACTCGCTCGACCTGATCTTCCTGCGTAACATCCACTTGATACGTTAACGCTTTACTGCTGAGCATCTGACACTGTGAACGGGTCTGTGCCAAACCTTCCGGATTCATATCAATCAAAGCCAGATCGGCCCCGGCCTGAGCCAGGGTAATCGCCATCATTTGTCCCAGTCCCTGACCTGCGCCAGTGATTGCAATGACAGAATTTTTAATATCCATATTGAACTCCCTGAATGCTGCATACACTTATTTTTGCTGACGCTGATAGAACTCAAACAAACTCGAAAAATCCAGAAGCTCGTTCCCGTTCGCATTATGGAAAGCGTAAAGGTTCCGAGCCAGTGTCCCCATCGGGACCGCGGACTGGCTCTGCAGTGCTGCATCCATGCCAAGCCCCAGATCCTTGAGCATAAGCTTACTCATAAATCCGGGCTGATAACCTTTGCTGGCCGGTGCATTTTCCATGACGCCCGGACAAGGGTTATAAAGTTCCAGCACCCAGTTACGGCCCGAGCTTTGTAACATAATGTCTGACAGCACTTTCGGATCCAGACCGTTTTCGATCCCTAAGTTCAATGCTTCACAGGCACCCGCCATTTGCACCGCCAGCATCAGGTTATTACAGATTTTTGCCATCTGTCCGTCACCAGCCTGACCCGCATGGAAGATATTCTTCCCGACATATTGCAAGACAGCTTCAGCCCGGTGAAATGCAGAATCCGTTCCGCCGACAATAAACGTCAGCGTACCGGCTTCAGCCCCGGCCACCCCGCCAGACACAGGCGCATCCACAAATTCGAACTGATGCTGCTCGGCATATTTTGCGACTTCTTTTGCCGTCGCCGGATCAATCGTTGAGGAATCAATCAGAAAAGTACCCGGGGCAACCATGGCGAACAATCCTTGCTCAGGTTGACCTTTGGGTCCCAGGTAGACATCGTGAACATGCTGCCCGGCCGGCAACATCGTAATGACAGTGTCCGCACCAGCGACGACCTCTTTCAGGTTCGCTGCCGCAACTGCACCATCGGCTTCCAGCTTGCGGGCCGCTTCCATATTCAGGTCAAAAACCTTCACATGACAACCCGCTTTTAATAAGTTTCTCGCCATCGGGCTGCCCATATTGCCCAGCCCGATAAACGCAATCGTTGTCGCCATAACACACTCCTTTTCAGATCTTCAATCTGTGGTGCAGTGATGCAGGTACAACTAAGGGGCGAACAATACTCCCCCAACAACTCGCTGCAATTTCAATTCAGGCGGAAACATCCTGAGTATTTCACAATCTCAGGACATTGATTCCGCACCTAAGTCTGCCAATGGATGTTCAGAGGCTTGCCACATTGGCGCAAATAAATCATCAATCACACTTTCATCGACTGCAGAAACAGCAGAAAAGAGCCATGTGGGTTCTCCGCTCTTATCAATCAGACGCGCGCGAACGCCTTCCTGAAACTCGCCCAGCAATCCGCATCTCACCGACAAACCCAGTTCCAGACGGAAACAATCGGCCAGCGTCAGGTCGCGATACCCTTTCAGTTGCCGGTAACAGATATGCGCAGAAACCGGGCTGCCATGTTTCAAGTTTGACTTCGCGGTTTCAAGCCAGGTGCCTAAGCCATCAATCGCCATGATCTGCTGGCAAATTTCTTCCAGATTACGGCCAACCGAAGCTGCCTGAATCTGAGGGAAGTAAGGAATCATCTGGCTTGGCGGCCAGTCGCGTTTTGCCGATTCTGCAAATTCACGAAGGCAATCAGACACAGCCTGATCCGCGTCCGGCACGCTTTGCCAGTCAATTGCCTGTAACGCTTCAAAAACAGCCGACTTATGTTCCGCCAGCAGAATATGATCGGCCATTTTCAGGTCCAGCGCATCACTTGCGTTCACCCGTGCACCCGTCAACCCTAAGAACAGACCGACGCCTGCCGGCAACTGATTCAGAAACCAGGTACCGCCAACATCAGGGTACAGACCAATGGAAATTTCAGGCATGGCTAACATGCTGGATGGGGTCACGACCCGATGACCAGCACCGATATACAGCCCGATCCCACCGCCCATAACGATCCCTTCACCCCAGGCAATCAACGGCTTTTTAAACTGATGAATCTGATAATCACACCGGTATTCGACGCTGAAATATTCGGTCAGGAAAGACTCTGGTGACGCTCCGGCCTCACCCGCTTCTTTATGCGATTCAGCTTCAACCATCGCTTTGTAAATGGCCCGTACATCCCCGCCTGCACAGAATGCTTTCGCATGGTCACTGTGTAAAAACACACACGCAATCTGATCATCCTTTTCCCATTCAGCCAGACGGGCACTGAGCTGTCGCAGCATCTCTAATGTGAGTGCATTTAAGGAGGAAGGGTTATCAATTGCCGCAATACCAATTCGCTTGCCGCGCCCACACTCAAGTTCGCTAAAAGTCATTGTTCCAGTCATGTTCACTCCATGCACGCGAATGGCAGGATGGTCCATCATTCGCTGATCAGCATTTATCTGCCGTTATTATTCGTTTTTCCATACCGGAGGACGTTTTTCAAAAAACGCCCGGACCCCTTCCCGTTGATCCAATGTATCAAACAGGCGGATAAAACGTTCCCTTTCCTGAATTAATCCCTGATGTAATGGGGCAAACCGGGCATTCTGAATCAGCGATTTACATGCCGTCACGGCAGTTGGCGACTGATGCGCGACTTCAGCAGCCAACTTTTTCGCAGTCTCCAGAGACTGTCCCGTCGCGACGACTTCTTCAACCAGACGGATATCCAGTGCCTGTGAGGCGCTAACCCGCTCGCCACACAAAATCATCCGCTTGGCCCAGCCTTCGCCCACCAGCCAGGCTAGGTTCTGTGTCCCGCCCGCACAAGGCAGCAAGCCAACACTCGCTTCCGGCAATGCCATGATCGCATGCGCTTCCGCAATACGGATATCACACGCCAATGCAACTTCCAGCCCGCCGCCCATGCCATAGCCATTGATGGCAGCGATAGATACACCGCGAAAATCAGACAAAGTTTCAAAAGCCTGACCAAAACAAAACGCCATATCGGCTGCAACCGCCTTATCGCCCTCGGCAAACAGTTTCAAATCTGCGCCGGCAGAGAAAAACTTTTCTCCTTTGCCGGTCAGCACCAGGGCATAAATGTTTTTGTCTTCATTCAGTGCTTTGACCAGAGCCTTCAGCTGATTCAGACTGTCCGCCGTCCAGGTATTGGCTGGCGGGTTATTCATGGTCAGTACCGCGACATGGCCATCAATTTCAACTTCAATCGGACCACTTGTTTGTGTCAGTGCGTGCATAACGCCCATCCTTTTTGGGTTGAGATCCATGCAAGGCAACTGGACTGAGTGCCGATAACCTTCATTCGCACGGCTGCCACACCCGGAAGAACGAGCATGGCAGCCGTGAGAAGACATCAGAGTTATTCAAAGCAGTCCAGTATCCTCACTTAATAAACGACGCGCGATGATCAAGCGCATGATTTCGTTTGTTCCTTCCAGAATTTGATGCACCCGGACATCCCGGAAATGACGTTCGATCGGATAATCCTGAATGTACCCGTAACCACCATAAAGCTGCAGGGCATGATCACAGACCGTAAACCCAACATCCGTCGCGAAGCGTTTTGCCATCGCACAGTACGCTGTAGCTTCCGGATCGCCCTTATCCAGCTTGGATGCCGCAAACCGGACCAGCTGCCGCGCCGCTTCAAGTTCAGTCGCCATATCAGCCAGTTTGAACTGCAGCGCCTGAAACTGTGCGATAGGTTTGCCAAACTGCTTCCGCTCAGTCATATACTGTCGGGCCAGATTGAGCGCCTGCTGCGCTGTACCGACAGAGCAAGTGGCGATATTGATCCGTCCGCCATCCAGCCCTTTCATCGCGAATCGGAAACCTTCGCCTTCCTCGCCCAAGCGGTAATGGACCGGAACCTTCACACTGTCGAATGAGACGGCACGGGTTGGCTGACTATGCCAGCCAAGCTTCGGCTCTTTTCGGCCATAACTGATGCCATCAGCATCCGCAGGCACGATAAAGGCAGAGATCCCATTGGCTCCGTTCTCTCCCGTACGGGCCATCACAACCAGCACATCGGTATCACCCGCCCCGGAAATGAAGGCCTTCGCCCCCGAAATCACATAGTGATCCCCTTTCCGTTCTGCCCGGGTCGTCAAAGATGCCGCATCTGAACCTGCGTTGGCTTCCGTCAGACAATAAGAACCCAGCCACTCACCTGTGATTAATTTCGAAATACACTCCGAACGGGCCTGCCCGGAAGCAAAGCTCGCGATCATCCAGGTCACCATGTTGTGAATGGTCATAAAAGCTGTTGTTGAAGTGCAGCCCATCGCCAGTTGTTCGAAAATGATCGAGGCATCCAACCGGCTCAGCCCCATTCCGCCGGACTCTACCGGGGTATAGAGGCTGAGAAACCCCATTTCTCCAGCCTGTCTGAGCACATCTTTCGGGAATGTTGAGGTTTCATCCCAGCTCGCCGCCATCGGCAGCAATTGTTCCTGAGAAAACTGCCTTGCAGCCTCAGCAAACGCGCGCTGATCATCATTCAGTTCAAAATCCATCGCCTTACTCCGTCGGTTCAGTCTTAATGATCGATGTTAATCGTCAGGTTCGGGCCTTTCGGAATATCGTCATCAAACCAACGTGCAGTCACCGTTTTCGTTTCAGTGAAGAAACGCACGGCTTGTTTCCCGTAAGCATGCAGATCACCATAAAAACTGCCCCGCCAGCCGGTAAAAGAGAAGAATGGCAGCGGCACCGGAATCGGCACGTTAATCCCGACCTGGCCGACCTGAATTTCATGCTGGAACTTCCGGGCTGCCGCACCGTTGGCCGTAAAGATCGAGGTCCCGTTACCGTACGGGTTGTCATTGATCAGTGCGATGGCTTCTTCCAGTGAACTCACTTCCACACAGACCAGAACCGGTCCGAAGATCTCTTCACGGTAAATGCTCATTTCCGGTGTTACACCGCTGAACAGCGTTGGTCCCACCCAGTTACCTGCCGGATAATCTTTCACCGTGCAATCACTGCCGTCGAGTTCACACACGGCCCCCTGCGCTTTCCCTTCCTGAATCAACCGCAGCACACGGGCTTTGGCTTCCGGATTGATTAACGGACCGTAAGCCGCGTCTTCCTCATCCCATCCGCCGGGTTTCATTTTCGCCATGGCTTCTTTCAGTTCAGGAATCCAGTCTTTGGCCCCATCGACAAAAACCGCAACGGAAATCGCCATGCAGCGTTGGCCCGCCGCACCGACTGACGCACCGACCAGATTATTAATCACCTGTTGTTTGTTCGCATCCGGCATCACCACCAGATGGTTTTTCGCCCCGGCAAATGCCTGAACGCGTTTCAGGTGGTGTGTTCCTGTCTGGTAGATATAGCGCGCCACCGGCACAGAACCCACAAATGAAACCGTGCGGATATCCGGATGCTCCAGCAAATGATCAACCTGTGCTTTACGCCCGTGAACCAATTGCAGCACGCCCGGAGGCGCCCCTGCCTGCTCAAACAGCTCTGCCAATCTGACCGAAGTCAGCGGCACCTGCTCAGAAGGTTTCAGCACAAAGGTATTCCCGGCCGCGATCGCCAGCGGGAACATCCAGAGCGGAATCATGGCCGGAAAATTAAACGGAGTAATCCCACTGCAGACACCCAGCGGCTGAGTCAGGGAGTATGTGTCGATATTATTTGCAACATTTTCACTGGATTCACCCATCATCAGGCTGGCAATATTGGCGGCCTGTTCCACCACTTCAATGCCTCGCCAGACATCGCCTTTGGCATCGGCAAGAATTTTGCCCGTCTCGCTGGAAAGCAGACAAGCCAGTTCGTCATGATGTGCTTTGAGAAGTTGCTGATAACTCAGCATCAGCCTGGCACGCTCAGGCACCGGCACATTTTTCCACTTCTCGAAGGTTCTTTTTGCGCTGGCAATCGCCTCATCCATTTCCGATGTTAATGCACACGGCAAATGGGCAATCACTTCATTGGTAGCCGGGTTGGTCACATCAATCCATTCTTCTGACTGTGACTGACGGAATTGGCCATCAATGAACAGGGGTACTCTCTCAATCATTTTCACGTCCTCTAAACTGTCATTTCCATTGCTGGTGATACAGCGACCAGGTGCGAATTTATTACTGAGTTGGAATTTACTGAGCCGGAAGTTCAATCGCGACGGCGGTTGCTTCGCCACCACCGATACATAAGGATGCGATGCCCCGGCTGACCGGTTCACCCGCCTGTTGCTTGCGGCGCAGTGCATGAATCAAACTGACGATAATGCGGGCGCCGCTGGCACCAATCGGATGACCCAGAGCACAGGCCCCGCCGTGAATATTTACTTTGCTGGCATCCAGTTGCAACTCACGGACCGCAATTTGCGTGACGACGGCAAAAGCTTCATTGATCTCCCAGAGATCCACGTCATCCGTTTGCCATTGCAGCTGTTCAAGCAACTGCCGGATGGCATCCACCGGAGCAACGGTGAATTCAGACGGGAGACGGGCATGGGTCGACTGACCGCGAATAATCGCCAGCGGCTCAAACCCATGCTGTTGGGCTGTGTCGCTGTCCATCAGCAGTAAGGCTGCCGCGCCATCGGCGATAGAACTGGAGTTTGCAGCAGTCACACTGCCGTCTTTGGCAAAAACAGGCTTCAGTTTGGGGATCTTGGCCGGATCAACTTCTCCCGGATGCTCATCCACTTTAACCAGGTGCTCACCTTTTCGATCCGCGATCACGACAGGGCAGGTTTCCTGCTCAAACGCCCCGGATTCAATCGCCTGACAGGCACGCTGTACGGACATCGCAGCCCATTCATCCATGGCTTCCCGGCTGAATTGCTTGGCATCGGCAATCTGCTGGGCGTAAACCCCCATGAGTTCTCCTTCATAGGCATCCTGCAAACCATCCAGAAACAGATGATCATGCGTAGTCTGGTGCCCTAAACGAAAACCGCCCCTGGCCTGCTTCAGCAGATAAGGGGCGTTGGTCATACTTTCCATCCCACCGGCGATTGCCGTCTGAATACTGCCGGCACGAATCATATCTGCGGCAAGCATCACAGTTTTCATTCCTGAACCACAAACTTTATTCACCGTCACACAACCGGTCGAAATTGGCAGCCCGGCGTTGAGCGCTGCCTGACGTGCAGGCGCCTGACCACATCCGGCAGGCAGAACACACCCCATCAGGACTTCATCGATCCGGAGACCATCGGCCTTGCCCGGGAAAAGTTCATCGGTAAAAACCCCGATACTCTCGAGGGCACCTTTGATGGCATAAGCCCCTAATGTCGGGGAGGACAACGACGAAAACTGCCCCTGAAAACTGCCTAAAGGGGTACGTTTGGCTGAGACGATCCACACTTCTTTCTCAGATGAAGATACTGCAGTTGAACTGGTGCTGGTTTCCATTTTCCAGGCTCCGCTTTTCTTGACGTTTACGTAAGCATAGCACTAACATTTACGTAAACGTTAAGAAACAACAGCACAACAATATTGATTGATCAGCGTACAGAATTGTTGCCATTTCCGGATAAACCGCCGTGTTCTGGTCTCACTCTGACGAGGTTGCTTTTCAGTCCCGCATTTACGAACATCGGGAGGACAGCAGTGTGGTGGATACCTTTAAGATCAGCGAGCTGGCAAAAGAATTTGGCATCACCACCCGCAGTATTCGTTTTTATGAAGACGTGGGTCTGCTCCAGCCGGAAAGAGACGGCACAATCCGAGTCTATCAACGCCGGGATAAGATCCGGCTCAAGCTGATTCTTCGCGGGAAACGGCTTGGATTGTCTTTGGCTGAAATTCGTGAACTCTTTGATTTATATGATACAAATCAGAGTGATAGCCAGCTTCACCAGATGATTAAAATCATCGAAGAGAAACAATCAAAACTCCAGCGTCAGTTAGATGATATCGATATCCTGATGCAGGAACTGGATGCTGCAAAAGCACGGTGCCAGCAGGCGCTGGACGACAAAAGCAACACCAGCAAGCACAGAAAAAACAATCACAGTCAGTCGAAATTTGAAGGCTGAGACAATCACTGATCATCCTGAGAATTTAGTTGTATCTCATGACTCATCCGAATATTCGGATACAAGGGAGATGCTATGAAAGACCTGTTTACCCCGCTCAATTTTGGCTTGGGCGAAACCCTGGACATGCTCCGTGTGCATGTCAATCATTTTGCCGCCGATGCCATTGCACCACTCGCCGAGCAGATTGATAAAGACAACCTTTTCCCCGCTCACCTCTGGGAAAAACTGGGCAACATGGGTTTACTTGGGGTCACCGTCAGTGAAGAGTTCGGTGGCGCGGGTATGGGCTATCTGGCCCATGTTGTCGCCATGGAAGAAATCAGCCGGGCATCCGCTTCTGTCGGGCTGAGCTATGGCGCTCATTCCAACCTGTGCGTCAACCAGATCTACCGGAACGGTACGCAGGCACAGAAAGAAAAATACCTTCCCAAACTGATCAGCGGCGAGCACATCGGCGCACTCGCAATGAGCGAAGCCAATGCGGGTTCAGATGTCGTCAGCATGCAGCTGAAAGCCGAAAAACAAGGCGAAGTCTTTGTCCTGAATGGCAACAAAATGTGGATCACCAACGGACCGGATGCCCATACCTTTGTGGTCTATGCCAAAACTGATTCGCAGGCAAAATCCCGTGGGATCAGTGCGTTTATTATTGAACGCGATTTCCCTGGTTTCACCCGGGCGCAAAAACTCGACAAACTGGGCATGCGGGGATCAAACACCTGCGAACTCGTGTTCAACAACTGTGAAGTTCCGGCTGAAAACCTGCTGGGGAAACTCAATCAGGGGGTTGAAGTACTGATGAGCGGTCTGGACTACGAGCGGGTTGTGCTTGCAGCCGGTCCGCTGGGAATCATGCGCGCTTGTCTGGATATTTGCCTGCCCTATATTCACGACCGCAAACAATTCGGGAAGTCCATCGGTGAGTTCCAACTGATTCAGGCAAAAATTGCCGACATGTATACCCGCATGAATGCGGCGCGCGCGTATGTCTACACCGTTGCGGCCGCGTGTGACCGGGGTGAGACCACTCGTCAGGATGCAGCCGGTGCGATTCTGTACTGTGCGGAGCTGGCGACGCAAATGGCACTGGACGCCATTCAGATCCTCGGTGGTAACGGCTACATCAACGAATTTCCGACCGGACGACTGCTCCGTGATGCCAAGCTCTATGAAATCGGTGCGGGCACCTCTGAAATTCGCCGCATGCTGATTGGCCGCGAGCTGTTCGAACAAAGCCGATAAGTATCAATACAACAGGGACAGATATCATGGCGATACTTGAGAGCCACATTCAGCCTCATGACACACAGTTTCAGCAGAACCACCAGGAAATGGCAACACTGGTTGATGAACTGCAGACCCGTTTGAGCATCCAGCTTCAGGGCGGCGGTGAACAGGCACAAGCCAGACAGCGATCCAAAGGCAAACTACCCGTCCGGGAGCGGATTGACCGGCTGCTGGACGCCGGCAGTCCTTTCCTGGAAGTCGGCCAGTTTGCCGCCTGGGAAGTCTATGATGAGAACATTCCCTGCGCAGGGGTCGTTGCAGGGATTGGTCAGGTGTCCGGTACCGATGTGATGATCATTGCCAATGATCCGACCGTGAAAGGCGGGACTTATTACCCGTTAACCGTCAAAAAACATCTGAGAGCCCAGGAGATAGCGGAACGCTGTCACCTGCCCTGCCTCTATCTGGTCGATTCCGGCGGTGCCAACCTGCCCCACCAGGCCGAAGTTTTTCCGGATAAAGATCATTTCGGACGGATCTTTTTTAATCAGGCCCGCATGTCGGCCAAAGGGATTCCGCAAATTGCGATTGTCCTGGGGCTCTGTACTGCAGGTGGCGCGTATGTGCCTGCCATGGCCGATGTTGCCATTATGGTGAAAAATCAAGGCACGATCTTTCTTGCCGGTCCGCCTCTGGTAAAAGCTGCAACCGGTGAAGATGTCAGCGCAGAAGCATTAGGCGGAGCCGATGTGCACTGTAAAACCTCTGGCGTCGCAGACTATTACGCTGAAGATGAGCCCCATGCACTGGCACTGGCCCGGCAGGCTGTCGATAGCTGTCATCGCCAGAAGGCATCCGTCTTGTCCGTGCAACCCGACCCTGTCAAAGCACCGCTTTATCCGGCAACCAACTTATACGGTATTGTCGGAACCGACCTGCGCAAACAAATTGACGCCCGTGAGGTGATTGCCCGGCTGGTGGACGGTTCTGAATTTGACGAATTTAAAGCCCTTTACGGCGAAACCCTGATTTGCGGCTTTGCCCGGTTACAAGGTTATCCGGTCGGCATCGTGGCAAATAACGGCATTCTTTTTTCGGAATCGGCACAAAAAGGGGCGCACTTCATTCAGCTTTGTACGCAGCGCAATATCCCGCTGCTGTTTTTGCAGAACATCACTGGTTTTATGGTGGGCCGGAAATACGAAGCAGAAGGCATTGCCAAGCATGGTGCCAAAATGGTGATGGCGGTTGCCTGTGCTAATGTCCCGAAATTTACCGTAATCATCGGTGGTTCTTACGGCGCCGGAAACTACGGGATGTGTGGCCGGGCTTATGATCCCACCCTGATCTGGATGTGGCCCAACGCCCGTATATCTGTCATGGGAGGTGAGCAGGCTGCAGGTGTCCTGGCTCAGGTCACCCGGGATATCAAACAGCGCAAAGGTGAAAGCTGGTCAGCAGAAGATGAAGAGACCTTCAAACAACCCATCCGGGAACGCTACGAAAAAGAAGGCTCCCCCTACTTTGCCAGCGCCCGCCTGTGGGATGACGGCATCATCGATCCGGTTCAGACCCGGGATGTTCTGGCGATGGCCCTGAAAGCCGCTAGCCATGCGCCGAAAGAAGACAGCCAGTTTGGCATTTTCCGAATGTAACCGTCCGCACAAGCGAGGACATACCATGACATTTCAAGGAACGCCTGTTTTTCAGCCCGGTAATATTGCGGAGATTCTTCATGCGACCGCCCGGGACACTGTACTTTGCACGATCAATCGCCAGGGAGTTGCGACGCTGACACTCAACCGGCCCGAAAAATATAATGCCTTTGACGATCACTTCATTGCGGCTCTGCGTCACTATCTGAAGCAACTGGCCCGCCACCCGGATGTCCGCGTCCTGTTACTGAACGCTACCGGCAAACATTTCTCGGCCGGGGCTGATCTGAACTGGATGATATCGATGGCAAGTAAAAGCCGTCACGAGAATCTGAATGACGCACAAGCGCTGGCTTTACTGATGCATGAACTCGATACCTTCCCTCATCCGACGATCGTTTCCGTTCAGGGCTCTGCATACGGCGGTGCATTGGGGCTGATTTGCTGTAGTGACATCGCGCTGGGAACAGAAAATACGCGTTTCTGTTTAAGCGAAGTCAAATTGGGCCTGATTCCCGCAACGATCGGACCTTATGTCTGCCGCACCCTCGGGCAACGACAGGCCCGGCGTCTGATGCTGACAGCGGAAGCCTTTGATGCACAGCGCGCTCAGGAACTGGGCATCCTGCATGAAGTCTGTTCCGAAGCGCAACTTGAGGCCCGGCTGCAACAGACGATCAATGCGCTGCTTGCGAACAGTCCTCAGGCCATGAGTCAGGTCAAATTGCTGTGCCGTCACTGTGAGACCTCCCCAATCGATGATGAACTGATTCAGCTGACCAGTGAAATGATTGCTGACATCCGTGTCTCTGAACAGGGTCAGGAAGGTTTATCTGCATTTTTTGACAAGCGACGCCCGAACTGGATTCAAGAGAATCACTCTATGCAAGGAGAGCATGATGAGTAAACCCGGTGATCTGCTGCAGCCACTCCAGGAACAACCTGCCATAACAGGCGCACTTGGATCTTCTGCATCTGCCGACACACATACCGCCATTCGCCGCCTGCTCATCGCGAACCGCGGCGAAATTGCCTGCCGCGTCATTCAGACTGCAAAAAGCATGGGCATCACCACGATTGCCGTCTACTCTGAAGCTGACCGACATGCCCGGCACGTCCGTATGGCAGACGAGGCACTCTGTATCGGGCCTGCCCCGGCTCTGGATTCCTATCTGGCCATCGACAAACTGATTGATGCCGCCAAAAACAGCCAGGCTGATGCAATTCATCCCGGCTATGGCTTCCTCTCTGAGAACGTCGCATTCGCAAGAGCTTGCCAGCACAACCAAATTATTTTTATCGGCCCGGGCCCTTCAGCGATGGCCGCAATGAGCTCGAAATCCGATGCAAAAACCATCATGTCTAAAGCCGGTGTGCCGCTTTTACCCGGCTATCACGGTGACGAAGATAACCTTGAGAATCTGACAAAGACAGCCGCTCAGATTGGCTACCCGGTGATTCTGAAACCAGCTTTAGGCGGTGGTGGTAAAGGGATGAAAATCGTCCACCGGGAAAGTGAACTGACGGAAGCCGTTCAGTCTGCCCGGCGGGAAGCGAAATCCGCATTTGGGGACCAGACCCTGTTGCTTGAAAAATACCTGACTCAGCCACGTCACATTGAAGTTCAGATTTTTGCCGATCAGCATGGCAACTGCGTTTATCTGTCAGATCGTGATTGTTCTGTTCAGCGACGTCACCAGAAAATCATTGAAGAAGCCCCGGCTCCCGGCCTCAGTGATCGCCTGAGAAAAGAGATGGGTGAAGCTGCTGTACAGGCAGCGCTGGCCATTCAGTATGTCGGCGCTGGGACTGTTGAGTTTCTCTATGACAGTCAGAGTCAGGCGTATTATTTCATGGAAATGAACACCCGGCTTCAGGTTGAACATCCGGTCACCGAGCTGATTACCGGCCAGGATTTAGTCCAGTGGCAAATTCGGGTTGCCGAAGGGTATCGCCTTCCCCTCGCACAGCATGAAATTCAGCATCGCGGCCATGCGGTTGAAGCCAGGCTTTATGCAGAGGATACCGAGCAGGACTTTTTACCCGCATCTGGCTTAATACAGTACCTGAGGGAACCGGTTACAGAGCATGCAGCGGCCCTCCCGGGACATCAGATTCGGGCGCGCGTCGACAGCGGCATTGCTGAAGGTGACACCGTCACGACACATTATGACCCCATGCTGGCGAAAGTCATTGCCTGGGCAGAAGACCGACAAAGTGCCATTCAGCAATTGAAAACACTTTTATCTGATTATCAGCTCGGCGGTCTTGCCACAAACCTGAAATATCTGCAGCGCATTCTCAGTCACGAGGCTTTTGTTCAGGGTTCGCTGAGTACCCATTTTATTGAACATCATCAGGACGCCTTATCCGCAGACTCGGCTGCTCTGTTGGAAATAAAATCAATCACCGGTGAGCCCGTCCACCTCCCGCTCAATCAGCTGCTGTGTGCCGTCACCCTGTGTTTTCAGCAAGCTGCTCAGCGCGAACTGACAGGCTGGCGACTCAACCAGCGCAGTCTGCACAACATCACGCTTTGCGATCCTCAGAATGACAGCTGTCTCTTCGTATTTGAAAGCGTTTCAGACGGCCGGATCTGGCTGAAACAATGGATGTCCGGATCAGACACCCTGCAATTGACACCTGTGTATATCACTTTGCTAGAGCTGGATTCGCAAGTATCTGTCATTGACTGCAAAGTTGAAATCCATGGTGCTCGTCATCAGATCCGCCTGGTCCGGCTGGCCGATTCAGATGCGCTGCTGGCATTCACCCATGGTGAGCAACAGCAGTATCAGTTGCGTCCCAACTTCAGCCACCATCGTTCAGACCAAAACGACAGCCCTGTCGCGCCACTCAACGGCATTGTGTCTGAAGTTTTATGTCAGCCCGGCGATACGATCGAAAAAGATCAGGGGCTGGTGGTCATTGAAGCCATGAAGATGGAATACACCGTCCGGGCACCACATGATGGCCAGATTATCTCCGTGCTGGTCAGCAATGGCGATCAGGTTCAGCATGGGCAGGAACTGGTACAGCTCAGTGCCACCGGTGAAGAACCGGGCCATACGGAGTGAAATCAGCATGAGCAAAGATACGTTGATGCCGTCAGCCACATTGCATGCGCAAGTTCCCAAAGAGGTCAAAATTGTCGAAGTCGGACCAAGAGACGGCTTGCAGAATGAGCTCAGTGTCAGTACGGCCGATAAAGTCACTTTGATCAATCAGCTTTCAGCAACCGGACTTCGCCATATTGAAGCGGGCTCCTTTGTTTCACCCAAATGGGTGCCGCAAATGGCCGATTCTGCAGAAGTCTTTCAACAAATCAACCGCGTTTCGGGAATTACCTACGCGGCCCTAACGCCAAATATGAAAGGCCTTGAGCTGGCAATTGAGGCAGGCGCCGATGAGATTGCTGTTTTTGCTTCCGCATCAGAAGGGTTCAGCCAGCATAATATCAACTGCAGCATTGCAGAGAGCCTGAAACGCTTTGAACCCGTGATTCACCACGCGAGAGAAAACGGGATTGCGGTGCGTGGCTACCTGTCCTGCGTGACAGACTGCCCTTATGACGGCCCGACGCTTCCGGCACAAACTGCCCGTATTGCCCAAACGCTCTTCAACATGGGGTGCTATGAAATCTCGCTGGGAGACACCATTGGCAAGGCCACTCCCCTTCGGTTTGCAGCCATGCTTGAAGCCTGTATGGAGGATATGCCTGTACAGACTCTGGCCGTTCACTGCCACAATACCTGGGGGCAGGCACTTGCCAATATCTACCAGTCACTGTTAATGGGGATTTCAACGATTGACGCCAGTGTTGCCGGTTTGGGCGGATGTCCTTACGCACCTGGTGCAAGCGGAAATGTCGCAACCGAAGATGTGGTGTATCTCTGTGAACAGTCAGGTATCAGCACCGGGATTAATCTCATGAAGCTGGCTGAAGCGGGAGCAGCAATTTGCCGGCGTTTGGGCAAGCAACCCAATTCAAATGCGGCTCTGGCTTTACTGGCTGCCCGGCACAAATGACATCATGAAAAAACGAGGCCAGTGCCCTCACACTGACCTCGTTTTTTCCTCTTGAAGCGCTGGTGGTTCCGCTACTCGGAACGCAAGAACCGTTGCTCGGCTTCCAGCTCATTTACAACACGCCATACCTTCTGCTCACGTCGTTGCTTGATGTCTGATGGCATGCCCAGTCCGGCTCCCCTCAGCGAATCGTCCGGACCAACATATTCATCAATATGTTCATTAAACATGGCCCGGAATTCTTCCATCGTCGGCATGCAGTAATTTTCTTTTTCATAAGCTTCAAAAATGTGTTCAACTTTCAGTGAGATATCTCTTCTGATTCCATCAAAATCTGACATATCCATCCTACACCTCACCATCATTAACCTATGCAGGGGTGCATAGATTTTCTTTACGGGTAAAGTGTAGCCGAGATTTGTGACACAAAAATTTAGCCACAAGCGCAAAGTTTTCGACAAATTGTTCTCATAGCGGATAACTCTCAGTGCCGAAAGCCATTTCTTTCATTCCCGCACAATCACCCATGTAAACGATTTCAAAACTTGCTTCCAATTTTTAGATATGTTTCAAACTTTTCAGCCAGAGGATTCCGGAACAAGCCTGCTTCAGTTTTATCTATACTAGATGCAGGGATATCAAATTGTTAGCACCCGATCCGAGGACTTTTATGAAGTGTCTGCGCCGAACCGGTATCATTTTTTTAACGACGGTCTGCTGGATCGGGACACCTGCAATTTGTACCGCTGACACAGCGACCACAGATCCCTGGCAATACCCGGAAGATGATGACGACAAACTTTTACCTGCCTGGTTAGACACAACACAGACATCCGTCTCTGATACCATTACCGACATGAGTTCAGGTATCGATGAGTTTCTCAGCTTCAATGAGGAAGAGGAACCCATGGTCAACGAAAGCTATCTGCGAATCAGACTAAAACCCTATTACACGCATCGGGGCTACTTTGAGTTCGACTCCAGTATCGCGCTCAGAATGGATCTTCCCCATGCGGAAAAAGACTGGAAACTGATTTTTGAAACCGATCCTGAAGATTACGAGAGCCTGGAAAATAAAGAACGGGGCATCGCGGATACAACCGGTACAGAAAATCGCGGCGCTATCGCAGGGGTGCGTCTCGAAAGCCGCAAGTTTGGTGAATGGTACGCCGACTTTGATATTGGTCTGAAACTTCGTCTGCCCTTAGATCCCTTTACCCGGGCCCAGTTCAGGCGTGTTGATAAATTAGGCGCCGGCTGGACAAGTCTGGTCCGGCAGGAATTCTTTTACTATCACAGCAAAGGGCCCGGTAGCCTGACTTCAGCTGATTTTTATAATGCTCTTGAACCAACCGAACTGACAATTCTCAGAGTCGGCACCAGTGCACAGTTTCTGGATGACGATGACAACTGGCAGTTCGTCAATCTGGCCGAAATCTATGACCGGATCAGCAACCGCAATTTACTCACCTACTCAATCGGCATGAGTGCGAACAGCAGGCCAAACCTGTCGACTGAAAACGCCTGGATTTCGTTCAGTTGGCAACGCAGATTACATAAACATTGGCTCTATATGAAACTGACGCCGTCTGTGAATTTTCAGAAAGAATATAACTACAAAGTTAACCCAGGTTTTCTGGCCGAGATAGAACTGTATTTCACAAAGAACAGACGGTTTAACCGGCTCTACCGCAGTATTCCCAAACCGTGAATATATGACTTTCAGCGGCACCTGACTATGACGTTAAAACACGCTCAAAGAACAGCACGCCAGCCGGAGCATCAGTTGCGACTTCATCAAAACCATGTTTTTGAAGCAGTCTGACTGACTGGAAATTCTCCGTTTCCACCCCGGCTACTAAAGCAGAAACAATCTTTGCTTCCTGACACCAGGCAATCAGTCCAGCCAGACACTCACTGGCATAACCCTGCCCCCAATACCCTTCACCCAGCAGATAACCCACATGTGCTTTTTGTAAACCCGCATCATCATACTGAGAGAGAAATATAAAGCCGATGATTTCTTGTGTCACTGTCCCCTGAATCACAAGAACATGGCTTTCTTTCATCATTTTCCGCGCCCACGCTCGGGCCGAATGCTCACATTGAACCGATTGAAACTCAGGTGGAAGCGAATGTGTTACTTTCGGGGTCAGTAAATTCAAAGCTGCGTGCGCCAACAGGTCTTCCAATGTTGACCGATTCTGATTCAGAAGTTTCGAAATATGGCTCACCCGCAACCGCGCGGTATGAAATTCACAGCCTTCAAAGTAATCAGCAACTGACATCAATTTCATTCCTTTCATACCATGGACAAACTCTAAGCAAACGCAGCACCATGGTAACAATATTGCAAATACTTTGACCTATTCACGCGCATAATCAAGTTCCTTCTGTGAGCATTCTCAGTATCCGTTGATAAAGCAGCCTGTCAGACCATTTGGCTTTTCGCCTAACGCCCTATCGCAGGAGCCACTTTGCACTTACCCACAGATATGCAGCCCAAAAACAAGCATTTAATGCAACATTGCTGATATGCACCTATTATATTGACCCCAAATGGAATTACTCATCCTACGCGTGGCTTGATTGCCAGGGGCGGTAGCGTGTTCGTGAATCCGTTAGACCGCTGAGTACTGATATACCTTGGTTGTCGTGATTTAAATCATATCCTTTATTTAAAATCGTTTTGCGAGTCCTGCTCCTAAACGAGTGCTGAGTAACAGAACGGAAAAAGATGATGACAAAAGCAAAAGAAGCCCTGACTTTAAAAGGCGAAACATTTAACCCTTTCCCAGAACCATTCAAGTCTCGTCTTGGTCAGTCTGAATACAAGAGTTTAGGTGATCCTTTTGGACTGACTCAATTCGGTGTGGATTTAGAATTATTGGAACCAAATTCTCAATCGGCGCTTCGACACTGGCATACCAAATCAGATGAGTTCATTTATGTACTCGATGGTGAATTGTGTCTGGTTACCGATGATGGGGAGCAAGTTCTTACGTCTGGCATGTGTATCGGTTTCCCAGCTGGGATCGATAACGGTCATCACTTAATCAACCGAAGTAATGAGCAAGCAAAGTTTATCGTCGTGGGTAGTCGAGTCGCAGGAGACGAAGTACATTATCCAGATGATGACTTCAAATGGGTTGTTGAAAGCACAGGTAAGAAGGTGCCTTCCAAAAAAAATGGCACTCCCTATTCGTTTCGTAATAAATCGCTCAACAATGGCTTGAAAGCATAAATACAATTTTCATTGATGTGTGTTCCCCACGGTTATAGCAAGCAATTTCATTGAATCAATCAGATTATTGAAAGGATGTATTTTGAATATTAAAGCTAGTTTTCTTGTCGTATTATTTTTCTGTTTTACTGATTCGACTTATGCTAATGAATTAGACTTCTCACAATATGATGGACAAGAATATGACCTTGTAAAAAATGATTTACTCACCAAAGGTTGGACATATATACCGACACAAGAAGACGAAGTGTCAATGAATGAACAGTATCCGGAAATTTCATGCGGTTTGGGTTCAATGGCCATTTGCTCTGTGGGTTTTCGCAACAGCAATCATACGGTCGCTTTTGTCATCAAAAAGTCAGGTAATAAAATCATAATTGCAGGGCAATACTAATCCCGTTTATGGCGTTCAAAACGAGGCAGGCAATAAATTGAAAATATTGGCAATTTGGTCAATCCGTGGTTATCAAAAATGGATATCACCACATAAAGGCTTCCGGTGTGCTCATACAGCTTACTATGGCGGTAAAAGTTGTTCAGCAGCTATAGTTGAGTTCATCGAAACACTTCCGTGCAGAAAGTTACCTGTAGCGATTAAACAACGCTTTCAAGAATGTCAGAGGGCATCGAAAAAGCTGAATGGCGGTCGAAATCGTAAACGGCGCAATCCCAATAATTCGGAGGCTGATTGCTGTTTTTGGGTTAGTTGGGATATGTGTTGGCCCGATTAAATGTTGGCACGAATGCAGACAGAATGAAATGGATTTGAGCCGCTTTGCAATTTATGCAAGCCCATTCAACCAATACGAAAAATTGATTCTGTGGATTATAGCTTTTATCAACCCGGTGATGAGTGTCTTCCCTTTTTTATTTTCCGACTTGGTTTTATTTACCTTCTTTATTTCTTTTCTCTACCCCAAAAAAAATTTAAACTCATATGCGATCACAAATTACAAAACTCAAAATTTCATATCGTTTTGTGGTTCCCGGAACTTTCCAGAACAAAAACCAATTAAAGGATTCGATAACGAATGACCCGATATTTTCATTTGGTTTTCAGGTACATACATAAAGGGGGACACCCCAAGACTCCAATTGAAATATGGTAAAGACAATCAGTTTTTTGTTGATGTAAATTGCATCATATTTTTTATTTAAAAGTCATTTCAGCACCTATCATATAACATGCCTTGCTCTTTTTAACACGATATGAGTTATTTTATATGTCATTTAAAAACAGAGGAGATAAACACCAGTGAATATTGTTGAACTTGAGATAAATGAAATTGAATCACTATGGAAAAATTTAAATGATTTACACTTTAAACATTCAACACACTTTAAGACACACTTTCAAAATTTAAAGTTTGAAGATCGAACAAATAAGATAATTTCCAACGAGCACGTCAAAATTTTCGGTATAAAGGATGGCAATGATATTGCGGGCTACACTATCGCAACTGTTAATTCTGAAGCTGGAGAGATCTATTCACTTTTTGTTGATATTAACTACCGTGGAAAGGGATTCGGACAGAAGCTAATGAAGCATTCTATCGAATGGTTAAAAGCAAAGCAATGTGAGAACATAAGAGTTTATGTAGCTGAAGGCAATGAACAAGCACTCCCTTTTTATGAAAGCATTGGTTTTAAACATCGATTTCACGTACTTCAACTCAGCTAGGTTGGTACATATCACAAGGCAAAGTCAGTATTTATGAGCGCTCTTAATTTTGGATTGATTGGAAAAGGAAAACAAATGAGTCATCCTCAAATAGATATCAGTTCTGTGTACCCTGTTCTTTCCCCAAAAGAACTGATATCAAATGTCGTCCCACTGTATAAAATACCCAATCCGATTTCATGTGAAATTTTGCATCAAGGAATCAATGATTCTTATATTGTCACAAGCGAGAGAAAAAAACACCTTCTCCGCATATACCGGAAAAACTGGAGATCTTTGCACGATATTGAGTTCGAAATTGAAGCATTAAATTATCTTCATGAGAAAGGAGCTCATGTCGCTTACCCAATTGAAAAAAACCAGGGTGGATACATCACAGAAATAAATACACCTGAAGGTTTAAGATATGCCATTATCACAACTTTTGCAGAGGGTGAAGAATTAAAATATAAAAATATAGATGATGCGGCTCAATATGGAAAAGCCGTCGCTAAGATTCACCGATTATCAGATGATTTCATTTCAAATCATGCTCGCTATAAATTAGACCTCAAGCATCTGGTAGAAGAGCCTCTTAAACGCATTAAGCTGTCCCTCTCACACCGAGTGGATGACTGGGTATTTTTGAATAACTACGCGTCTGTACTATCCAAGAAAATCGATGAATCTGATTTAGGTTTACTTGACTATGGTTTTTGCCATGGTGATTTCCATGGTTGGAATGCCCATAAGCACAGAGAAGAAATTACATTCTATGACTTTGACTGCTGTGGTTTTGGTCTGAGAGCTTATGACTTAGCTGTGTTCAAGTGGAGTGCAAGGTTAAGAAATAAAGAAAATGAATGGTGGGTCCCATTTTTGAATGCCTATAGAAAGGTAAGACCAATATCTGAATATGATTTAAGCTTTGTGGATATATTTATTTCTATCCGTCACATTTGGCTGATTGGGTTACATATTGAAACAGCAAGTGATCAAGACTGGCTGGATGATTCATACTTTGACAGAGAGATACAATTTTTAAAACAAAATGCTGGTCTTTGAAAATTTCATCATCTGGCAGAAAACGCTGACTCATAGAACGCGATGTTATTCGTCAAACAAATTGAAAGGATTCAGGTCATGTTGGTTACTCAAATAAGGTTGGAGCATGTAGAGAGTTTCCATGAATGCTTAGATACTGTCGCCAAAGAAAATCGTTTCCTGGCACAAACAGAAGCATTGCCTCTGGAAATTATAACTTCATTTGTCAAAGATAGTATTGAGAATGATGCCATCCAGTATGTTGCACTAGTCAACAATCAAGTCGTCGGTTGGGCAGATATTTTTCCACACTGGGCATCAACATTAGCCCATAGAGGAAATTTGGGTATGGGCGTTCATCCAGCTTACCGTGGTCAAGGCATTGGTGAACAACGACTCAGAACCTGTTTAAAGAAAGCCAGATCCAAAGGCATCTCCCGGATAGAATTAGAAACTCGCGCAGATAACTTCCCATCCATCAACCTGTATAAAAAATTAGGTTTTGTTACTGAAGTGACCAAGAAAAATGCCATGAAATTTAATGAGACGTTTTTTGATTCAATACAAATGTCACTCATCTTCGAGTAGTACTGACTCAAATAGACCCGAATATCAACAGCCGCCCTGCCCCGAGAAAGAAGACATCGAAGTATCATACACAGGGCCAGGGCTGCACACCAAAATCCCGTATACCTAAAGCAGCGCGAGTAAAGGCCCGGTTCCTGTTTCATATATCAGTTTGACGGTCATCAGTAAGGTCACCGTAATGAAGACCGGCCGAACCACTTTGTCACCATTGCGAATCACAATTTTACTGCCTAACACAGACCCCAGGATCTGGCCCAGCCCCATCAGCAATCCTATTTTGTAGTTCACACTGCTGATCATGATGAAAAAGAACAGTGAAACAAGATTCCCCATCAAGTTCAGCGGCTTGGTTGCTATACTAGCCTGCTTCGCGGTATATCCGAGGAGTATCGCAAAAGCGATCATCCAGATAGCGCCGGTTCCCGGACCAAAAAAGCCATTATAAAAACCGATGAGCAGACCCATGGAGATCATAAACCATTGTCCAGATATCTTCGGCTCGGCGGCTTCATTGCTTTTAAACCGCTTAGACACCACAGAATAGATGGTGATGACCACCATGAGCACAGGCAGCAAGATTCTTAATGCGTCTGCCGGGAAAAGGCTGACCGCATAAGAGCCCGCAAGTGCGCCCACCGCTGTCGCAATCATGCCGGACAACAAACCATTCAGATTCATTTGCTGATGCCACAAATACGTCAGAAATGCCGTCAGTTCCCCAATAACGGCTTGCAGCCGATTTGTACCCAGGGCAGTTAACGGCGGAACACCGGCCAGCAGCAGACTCGGAACCGTAATTAACCCGCCTCCGCCGGCAATGGCATCTACGACCCCGGCGAGAAAGGCCGCGGCGAACAATATCAGCAGAACACTATCCGACGGTACAAAAGTGACAGACTCCAGCATATATTTTCCTTTGATTTCATTGAGGTTGAGATATCAGCGCTGACCGGAGCGAATAATGAGCCGGTGCATCACCCGTAATTCCCCGAAATAATCATTCACAGCATGATGCTGGAGTCCCCGGTTATCCCAGATCACAATGGTGTCGTTTTCCCATTGAACACGCGCTGTAAATTCATCCCGCGTCAGGTGCCGGAAAAGGTAATTCAGAATCGGGGCGCTTTCTTCTGTGGACATTGATGAAAAACGACTCGTGTGCTCGTCATTGACATAAATGGCCGGAATGCCGGTTTCTTCATGGCGTTTTGCTGCAAAATGAGAGGCGGAGAAATATGTGTTTGCCATGGCAATATCGGTGAAATTCACCAGGTGAGACGCCTTCTTACCGGCATCCTGAAATTTATTCGAAATATATTCTGCCTTTTCGGCTAACAGAAATTTTTGCATCCCTTCAGACAGCGCAAAAAAAGCCTTCTGAGCATCAGAAAACACGGTATCTCCGCCAACTAAGGGCGTCTGTTTTGCTGCAAGCAAAGTGAAATCCGGTGGCGAATCCAGGTACGTCGAATCAATGTGCCAGACACCACTGAAAACATTTTGCTGCGTCGGTTCTTTGCGAATTTCAACGATTTCAGGGTAATCCTCAATCCCGCTGGAAAATGGATAGCGCTGCACCTCACCCATTGCTTTTGCTATCTGGATGAGTTGCTTTGGTGACGTATCCTGCTTCCTAAAAATCAGAAGTTTATGGCGGATCAGGGCCTGATAAAGTTCATGGAAGTGATTTGAGACTAAATTTGCCAGAGACTGATGGGTAAATTCCAGACCAAAACTCGGTGCCAGGGGCTTCGCTTCACTTGCCAGAGAAGCCAAAGATAAGCCGTGACTGTTCATCGTGATATTCTCTCTGCTTAATATGCCTTGGGTTCATAAACGCGCCTAGTTGTACCAAGGTTGCACATTAAGTTAAATTAACGATTACTTATTCACACATTTAGATAGAACTTAATGATTAATTCTCAGGACATCGAATTCTTTCAGGTTGTTGCCGGTAGTCCGTCATTGGCGGCAGCTGCGAGGAAACTGAATGTCACGCCACCGAGTGTTTCACAGCGATTGCAAGCTCTGGAACGAAAACTGAACGTAACCCTTGTCGACCGTAACCTGAGATCCACCAGGCTTACATCTGAAGGTCAGCGGCTGGCCCGGGAAGGACACAGTATTCTGCTGGCACTGGAAGCCCTGCAGAATGATCTGCTCAGTAATCAATCCATGATCGAAGGTAAACTGAATGTGCTGGCACCGCTGGGGTTCGGTTCTGCCTATATCGCACCGCTGATCGCTGCGTTTCAGCAGCATTATCCGAATCTGGTGATCGAACTGACGTTGTCCGATAACCCAAGCTGGTCTCATACCCTCGAACCGGATGTCATGATCTATATCGGTCAGCTCCGGGACTCCTCACTGAAATGCATTCATCTGGCGAACAATCGTCGTTTCTTACTGGCCTCGCCAGCGTATCTGGCTTCAGCGCCGCCGCTCAACACACCGGAAGATCTGCACAAACACGCCTGTATTGCACTGAAAGAAAACAATGAAGATGTCACGATGTGGAAGTTCAATCCGCAATCCCGCCAGTCCATCAGCATTCGGATTGAGCCTAAGCTGGCCAGTAATGTAGGTCAGGTCGTCAAACAATGGGCACTGGCAGGTCATGGCGTGATTCAGCGTTCTGAGTGGGATGTCAGAAAAGAAATCGATGCGGACAGACTGATTCCCCTGCTCACCGATTATGCGCTTTCTCCGGCTAATATTGTGGCGCTGGTTTCAGCAGAAAAAAGTAAACGCTCCAGAAAACTCAGTCTGTTTCTGGACTATCTGAAGGAAAATCTGCCCCGCCAATGGTAAATCAGTGTAAAGACCGGTATTACATGCAAGGCAGACATCCACACCAGAATCATCTGCAATCCTATGATTTTAAGGTGATTTCTGTCTAAAAACTCAGAATACACAGCATTATTTTGACACTAAACAGCAAATACAAAAAAGAACGATTATCAGTTTTATTCGTGACAATAAACTACAAATTGAATAGCATTGTGCGACTTATTTCATCCTAAGGACGTAGAAACAATGAAATCATTTGGCCTTCTGTCACGCATTGTTCTGCTGGCTGCCGGTTTGCTGACTGCACAAGCCGTATTTGCCGACAAGAATTCACCGAAAACGATCAAACATGCTTTGGGCGAAATCACGCTGAGCAAAGTACCACAACGGGTTGTTGTTCTGGGTCAGGGAAGCCTGGATACACTGGATCGCCTGGGTGTCGAACCAGTCGGTGTCGTGAAATCTATGATGCCTGCGTACCTGAACAAATATCAGGATGAAAAATATGCAGGCGTAGGATCAGTTGTGGAGCCGGATTTCGAAGCCATTTTTATGGCCAAGCCTGATCTGATTATTGCTGAAGCACGCATGAAACCTCTGATGGATCAGCTTCAGGAAATCGCTCCGACCATCATGTACTCCGTTGAATACGGTCAGTACTGGCAGGATGCACAGCAAAACTGGCGTATGCTGGGTGAAATTTTCAACAAACAGACAGAAGCCGAAAAACTCATCGCAGACGTTCAGACAAAATTAGATGCCACCAAACATCGGGTAAAAGACAGCAAGATGAATGCACTGATGCTGATGAACAACGGCAACAAGCTCGCCATGTTCAATGAAGGCAGCCGTTTTTCGATGGTCTTCGATGATTTTGGCTTCTCCCCTGCCCGAAGCGAGAAAGTTTCAGCTGGCGGCCCGCACGGCAACCTGATTTCATTTGAATACATTGCTGATGCCAAGCCAGATGCCATGCTGGTTCTGGACCGGGAACAAGCCATTGGCCGTGATTCCGGCAAAGCAAAAGCGCGTTTCGACAACTCGCTGGTGAAATCAACGCCAGCTTTTCAGAGTAACCATATTGTCTATCTGAACCCGAACGCCTGGTACATCACCATGGCCGGCGCAACAGCGACCGAGTTAATGATCGACGATATAAACGCCCTGTTCTAATCCATGTTGTGAGGCCTGCCTTCCGGCAGGTCTCGGTTTACTATGAATTCATCAAACATTTATTTTTCCCGGATTTTCATATCCGGCACGTTGCTGCTGTTCCTCAGCGCTGCTTCTTTGTCCGTCGGTGTTGCAGATCTTCAGCTCAGCAGCCTCTGGCAAGGCGATATCGAAGCCACCTCTATCCTGATCACCAGCCGTATCCCACGTTTGCTGGCTATTTGTCTGGCCGGCGCCGGATTAAGTATTGCCGGGCTGATCATGCAGCAGATCTGCCAGAACCGATTTGCAGCCCCGGATACCACAGGAACCATCGATTGCGCCCTGCTTGGTTATGTGGCCAGCATGGTGTTTTTTTCCGGTCTGAGCAAATGGGTCGATCTAGCCGTCATTTTTGCGTTTGCAGTCGGTGGCACCCTGCTGTTCGTCAAATTCCTGCAGCGGCTGACGTTCAAAAATACCGTGCTTGTCCCTCTGATCGGGATGATGTTCGGGAATGTCGTCTCCGCTTTTACTCAGTTCATTGCCTACAAATATGATCTGGTTCAGACCATGAAAACCTGGACCATCGCCAACTTCTCTTCGGTACTTCAGGGGCAGTATGAGCTGTTATATCTTGCGATTCCGGCTTCTGTGCTTGCCTATCATTTTGCCAGTCAGTTCAGTGCAGCCAGCGTTGGCGAAAGTTTCGCGAAAAATATCGGGCTGAACTATCAGAACATTGTGCTGATTGGCGTCATCATTGTGGCCGTAATTTCCGCGTCGGTCGTGATGATCGTGGGTGTGATTTATTTTGTCGGCCTGATTATCCCGAATCTGGTGTCTTTGTTCCTCGGCGACAACATGAAGCGAAACCTGCCCTGGACGGCCTTCTGGGGCGTCGTGGTCGTTCTGGCCTGTGACATTCTCGGCCGCCTGATCATCTTCCCTTATGAAATTCCAATATCCATGATCGTTTCCGTGCTTGGCGGTGCAGCGTTCATCTATCTGGTACTGAAGGACAAAACCAATGCGTGATTCCATGAAAGTCATCTGGATGGCAGCTTTGTCTGTGCTGATCATTGGCTATTTCATCGGGCAGGGGCTGACACCGGATAACTACAGCTTTTTCCTGTCCCGCCGCATCCCGAAAGTCTTAGCGATTTGTCTGGCAGCCATTGCCATTTCAGCATCTTCGATGGTGTTCCAGACCATCACCAATAACCGGATTCTGACACCGTCCATTCTGGGGTTTGATTTTCTCTACATCATGCTGCAAACCATCATTGTCGTGTTGTTTGGCAGCGCCAGCATTCTGATTATCAATCAGAAAATCAATTTCTTTGTTTGCGTGTTCCTGATGACAGGTTTGTCTGTCCTGCTGTTCAGTCTGTATTTCCGTCGCCGCAATACCAATGTCTTTACGCTGCTGTTGCTGGGCATTGTGCTGGGCAGTCTGTTCTCCAACATCTCAAACTTCTTTGCCATGCTCATCGACCCGAATGAGTTCTCCGTGGTTCAGAATGCGATGTTTGCCAGTTTTAACAATGTGAACAGTGAACTGGTTTACTGGTGTGTTCCGATGCTCACAATTTGCCTGTTGTATCTGTTGCACCTGTCTCCGCAGCTAGATGTGATGTGGCTGGGAGAAGACAACGCAAAAAGTCTGGGGATCGATACCCGCAAGCTGACCCTGCAAGTCATGCTGGTCGTCTCCGTGATGATTTCAATCTCGACTGCGCTGGTCGGCCCCGTTCTTTTCTTTGGCCTGATTGTCGTCAGCCTGACCCGGGAGATCTTCCGGACTTACCATCACAGATATCTGATTCTGATTTCCAGCCTGATGGCAGTATTGCTGCTGATCAGCGGTCAGTATTTCGTTGAAAAAGTACTGAAATTTGAAACCACTGTCAGCGTCCTGATTAACTTTGTGGGTGGCAGTTATTTTCTGTATCTGCTGACCCGAAATAAAATCTGAAGCTTATGATCGAATTAACCGGATTAACCAAACATTATGGCAACACCACCGTGGTGAAAGATGCTTCGGCGCTTTTTCCCAAAGGTGAAGTGACTTCTATTATCGGCCCGAACGGCGCGGGAAAAAGTACCCTGCTCTCCATGGCCAGCCGACTGACCCACAGTGATGCCGGTGAAGTGGTGATTGCCGGCACGCCTCTATCCCAGTGGGACAGCAAAGCCCTGTCGAAACGACTGGCTGTACTGCGGCAGTCAAATAATATCAATATGCGGTTTAAAGTCCGCGAGCTGGTTGCGTTTGGTCGTTATCCGCATTCTCAGGGACGACTGACGGCTGAAGATAACCGCATCATTGATGAAGCGCTGGATCACCTGGGCATCCGGGAGATTCAGGACCGTTTTATTGATGAGCTCAGTGGCGGCCAGCGACAAATGGCTTTCATCGCCATGGTTGTGGCGCAGGATACTGACTACATCTTTCTGGATGAACCACTGAACAATCTGGATATCCGCCATTCCGTCGACATCATGATGACGCTTCGCCGACTCGCAAGAGACATGCAAAAAGCCGTCGTCATCGTGATCCATGACATCAATTTCAGCTCCTGTTATTCAGATAACATTATCGCGATGAAACGCGGCGAAGTGGTCGCCAGCGGGAAAGTCCATGAAGTGATTGAAAAGAACATCATGGAAGCTATGTATGAAATCCCGTTTGATATCAAGGAGATCGACGGACAGCGGATTTGTCTGTATTACGGCGGTTAACAAAGCTGGGTAAGGCTTATCCTGAATCAATCGGATAAGCCTTATTTAAACGGAATAATCACTCCGACACTGTAGAGTGACGGTGTCATATCATCCAGACCAACCAGCGTGCTGGCCTCGGCGTAAGCAACCCACTTGTCGTTAAATGCACCGGAAACACCGGCGTGAAAACGACCGTAAAACTGATCTTCAGACTGTGTGATCACCGGAAGATTGCTGCTGGAATAACTGGATTTGAACTGGCTGACAATACGGTCGGAATGGAACTGATAATCGTAATGCAGGTAGCTTTTCAAATAAGGCTGAAAAATACCGATGCTGGTCCGGAAAGGCTTTGAAATGGTGGCGCCGGTGATAAAAGTGGTACCTTCAAGTTTACTGACGTCATCAACACGGGAAATCACGTAGTTCGAATTCCCTTTGGACAATCTTTCGTTATATCTGTCCTGATCTGAAAGCGTATATTGCACTGAACTTTCAAAGGCAATTTTGGCATAGGGATAATCCACCACATATCCGCCGCCGAGCGTAAACACCCAGACATCCGAATCTGCATCATCCATACTGCTCACCACCGGATCGGTATACATATTTACCTGACGGTTCATATCGGTATCGATCAGGGCATAGCTGGCCGTAAAATCAAGAAACCATGCATCTTTGAAATAGCTGAAGTAACCCGACGCGACTAAACCATCAATGTCACTGCCGGTCTCATTTTCATAGTCTGCTGATTTATAACTTGGCATCCCCAGAGCTAAACCAAACAGATAATTGTTGTTCAGCAGATAATCCCCGCCCATGGTGACAGAATATTCCTGGCTGGCCGATGATTGCTTCCGTCCGGAATGATACTGGCTAAACGTCAGTTGCGGTGTTGAACGTTCAACTCGCATGTAGGTGCCAAGCCCGCCGTTCGCATTGTCAAAATATGAAGCTGCAGAACCCGGTTCGTTCGAAGACGCATAAACCGCACGACCCCGGCTGTCCTGACGGACACTGCTGGTCCGGGCACTGACATCTCCCGGATATAACGCGACTGACGAAGAATAAATACTGGCTGCCGGATGAACCGATTCTTTCTGGCTGGGTTTGTCGACCCGGACATCGCTGGCAATAGTCATCAGAGAATCCATGACCTCATCTGACACTGAACTGACGAAACTGGATTTACTGCTGTCCGCCCATGAAGACTGCGGAACTGACACTGCAAGCAAGACTACTGGTACCCAGACACCGTGACACCGATATGCGCTTCCCATATCGCCCCCTAAACCTACACGCTTATAATGTTATGTACGCCTTTATTAGACGCATCTAATACATCGTCACAAGTGCATCTAGTCTTGAGTATAGGGTGGGCATTTTTTGAACAACGTCGCAAAAATAATACAAGTATTTTTTTGCGAACCAAAGTATGCCGCATTTGTATTTATCTGCTATGGGGACAAATCCGGATTGCCTGATTTGAGAATGACTTAATGATCAGCACATCCTCGACATCGCAAAATTGTACAACACGTTTATATCTTCAATTTTTTTCTTGGCCGGAGTTCTACATGAAAAAGCTGACCCCGATGTTTCTGGCAACCCTCATCATGACCGCCCCGGTACAGGCCGATGACTTGGATCAGGCGGCAAAAGACGTTTGTGGTTGTCTGGCTGAACCCTATGCAGCCCTGGAAAAAGCCTTACAGGCAATGAAAACGGAGAAAGGCAATGACCTGAGCCGTCTGATGAGTTCGAAGGGTGAACTGACACAGATGCTCAGTGCAACTGAAGCATGTATGGAAGCACTGCGAAAAAAATATCCCGGCATCAATGCAGATCAGTCGCTGCAAAAACAGGTGTTGGACAAAACCCGTCAGTTCTGTCCAAACCCGCTGGAAACCGTGGACTTAAGCGCACCGGCAAAATGAATCAGTCTGCATCATACCGTAAAAATACAGTCGCAAGCGGTGGCAGGTTCAGCACCAGCAGATGCGTCTGACGGGTTTCATCCCAGAATGTGCCAGTACGCGCCTGAACTGTTTGACCGCTGCCCCAGAACTCTGAGTCATCCGTATTCAGCAGCACCTGATAGTGTCCGGCAACCGGTACCGGGATACCGTAATTTTCACGCGGAACGGGCGTGAAATTACTGACCACCAGCACCTTCTCCCCGTTTTTGGCATAACGTTCATGGGCAATCACACTCTGTTCTGCATCCGACTGAGTGCACCAGACAAATCCGGCCGGATCGTAATCCTGTTCGTACAGCGCAGGCGTCTGACAATACAGCTGATTCAGCGCCTTCACCAGACGTTGCACACCGGCATGGCGCTCATATTTCAGATAATGCCACTCCAGCACGCCGTCATGATTCCACTCAGCACTCTGAGCGATTTCTGAACCCATAAAATTCAGTTTCTTGCCTGGCTGACCGTACATGTAACCCAGATATGCTCGGAGGTTTGCTGTCTGCTGCCATTCATCACCCGGCATTTTATTCAGCAGGGACCCTTTTCCGTAAACCACTTCGTCATGCGACAGCGACAGCACATAGTTTTCGCTGAACGCATACACCAGCGGAAAGGTCAGTGTGTCGTGATGATAACGGCGATGAATCGGATCCTCACGCATATAAGTCAGGCTGTCGTGCATCCAGCCCATGTTCCATTTGAAGCCAAAACCCAGCCCGCCTTCATTCGTCGGACGGGAAACGCCGGGAAACGTCGTCGATTCTTCCGCAATCGTCATTGCATTCGGATATCGGCTGTAGACTTCTTCATTCATCCAGCGCAGTAAACTGACTGCATCGTGATTGATGTTGCCGCCATCTTCGTTCGGAATCCACTGGCCCGGCTGACGGGAATAGTCCAGATAAAGCATCGATGCGACGGCATCGACCCGCAGTCCATCGATGTGAAAATGCTCAAACCAGGAAAGTGCATTGGCAACCAGAAAGCGGCGAACATGCTCACGCCCGTAGTCATAAATATAACTCTGCCAGTCCTGATGCCAGCCCCGGCGCGGATCCGGATCATGAAACAGCGCCGTGCCGTCAAAAAACGCCAGACCATGATCATCCGCCGGAAAATGCGCCGGCACCCAGTCCAGAATCACACCTAACCCTGCCTGATGGCACTGATCAATGAAAAATTTAAAGTCGTCCGGTGAACCGTAGCGGCTGGTCGGAGCAAATAAGCCAACGGGCTGATAACCCCAGGAGCCGTAAAACGGATGCTCCGAAACCGGCATCAATTCCACATGGGTATACCCCATCTCAGTCAGATAAGGGATCAGTTCAGCCGCCAGCTCGCGGTAGCTCAGGTGCTCACCATTTTCGTGACGTCGCCACGAACCGGCATGCAGTTCATAAAACGAAAGCGGTTGCTCATGCTTTGGGGTAACCGGACGTCGCTGCCAGTCCTCATCCTGCCACTGGTAAGCACTGTGGTCATAGACCAGAGATGCAAAAGACGGATACTGCTCGGCCTGATACCCCCAGGGATCCGCTTTATGCGGCAGCTGATGACCAGACGAATCGCGCAGCTCGAACTTATACCGCACTCCTGCTGACAGTGCTTCGACAAAACACCCCCAATAACCTTGTTCCAGAGAGGTCAGCGGATGACGTCGGCTGTCCCACTGATTAAAGTCACCCACCACGCTGACTGCACTTGCATTCGGCGCATACACCAGAAAACGTACGCCAGTCACCACACCTTCAGAGCAGTCAATTTCCATGAGCTGTGCCCCCATGTGGTGATACTGGGTCGACGGATGACCCAGTTCAGCCATATCCGGCAGCCAGTGTTTGATTTCGACGGGTTCAGTCTTCACTGGCTACTCCGCTTTTTGTGATGCCCGGGCGCGAACTTCTGTCAGGCGTTTGGTCAGATCCACAATGTTCTGACGATTGAACAGATCTTCCAGATTCGCAGACAGTTTACGGCGCCAGTTCGGGTATTCATCTACGGTGCCCGGAATGTTCACGGGTTTATCCATCTCCAGCCAGTCTTCCAGCTGCAGACTCAGCAAGGCACTGGCACCCGCAGCCAGATGCAATTGCAGCCCTTCACTCAATGCACGATCCATCGGAACGTACAACGCATCCCGACCCACATTTTCCGGCAGGAAACCGTGCCAGTTCACGCTGTCGAGAATACGCTGCTTGCTCTCAGCGCGACCGTCGAACAAGGTTTTCAGCTGTGCTTCATCCGGGTACAGCCCCAGCTCGCGGCCCAGTTTCAGATCATCACAATGCCAGAAGCCTCGCAGTGTCGGCATATCATGTGTACACAGGGCCGACATTGACTGTTCGGTATAATGTGCCGGTGAATAATAGCCGCCGTCTTCCGCAGTTTCGAAGAAGAACACCTTGTAGGAATGAATCCCTGCCGTTGCCAGCTTCTCTACAATCTCATCCGGTACTGTGCCCAGGTCTTCACCGATTACAGTACATTGGTGACGATGACTTTCCAGCGCCAGAATCGCCATCAGATCATCAACCGGGTAATACATGTAGGCACCCTGTTTAGCCGATTCGCCTTTCGGAATCCACCACAGACGCAGTAAGCCCAGGACATGGTCAATTCGCAGAGCGCCACAGTGACGCATATTGGCACGCAGCAGATCGATATAAGGCTGATACGCTGTATGACGCAACTGCTGTGGATTAAACGGCGGTAAGCCCCAGTTTTGTCCGAGCGGGCCCAGAATATCCGGCGGCGCGCCAACACTCACGTCCTGACATAATGCCCCCTGATCCGCCCAGGTTTCCGCGCCAGAATCGCAAACGCCAACGGCCAGATCGCGATACAAACCCATTACCATGCCTTTTTCTTCAGCAAGCTGCTGTGCTTCGGCCAGTTGGGTATCCGCAAGCCATTGCAGGTACATATACAGCTGAACCTGCTCCGGATGCTGACTGATAAACTGTTTCACCGCTGCATTTTCAAAATGGCGGTATTGTTCAGGGAACACCGGCCAGCCCCAGATTTGATCATCTTTCTGTTTCAGCTCAGCATGTAAGGCATCAAAGGCAGCCTGATGCATCAGGCTCTCACCACCGGCTTCAACAAAATCAAGGAAAGCCCGGCCACGCACTGTTTCTGCTTTCAGATGACGTTGTTTGAACGTCGCGAACAGCATCGGCAACACCGCCATTTTCAGGCAGGCAACTTCACTGTAATTCACCCAGTTACTGTCACGCGCCGCAACTAAACGCTGCTGGAAAGTCTCACTGCCCACCAGCTGAAGCGCTTCATCACATTGTGCAAACTCCGGTACGGAGCACACATCGATATAGATGATATTCAGCCAGCGTCGGGAAGACGGACTGTAAGGACTTGCCCCTTCCGGGTTTGCCGGAAACAGAGAATGAATCGGGTTCAGACCGACAAAATCCCCCCCTTGCGCAGCGATATCCGAAACCAGTTGCTTCAGATCGCCGAAATCGCCGATACCCCAGTTATGACCGGTACGCACGGAATACAACTGCACACTCGGGCCCCAGAGCTTGGTTCCTTTTTCCAGCGCTGGCTGCTTATAACAGGCAACCGGCGTGACAATCAGTGTCATTTCATAAGGTGACTGACGGCGCTTGCGGAAAATTTCCAGCTTGTGATAACCCAAAAGGAGATCCGGCAGCGCAAACAGCATGTCTCCGCCCTCCTCCCTTTCATCAGAAACCAGCTGTGACTGCAGCCAGCCTTCCATCACCTCGCCCTGCTCCGTTTCGAGTTTCCAGCTGAAATCGCTGACACGGGCACTGCGGCCGAGTGTCAGTTCCACCCGGACCGGTTCACCGCGACGAATCACCTTCACCGGCGCCAACACTTCTCTTGGCTGCAATCTGGCTGCTGACGCTTCCAGCGATTCATCGCTGCTGACATCGTAGCCCAGCGCTGCCAGCAAGCGTGTCAGCGTATCCGTACTGACTGCGGTCTCTTCTCCCCAGGCACTGATGTAACTGGCTGCCAGCCCAGCCTGTCTGGCAATGTCTTTCACAACCTTTTCTGTTCTCATTTTTCTTCTCCGTGACACCACAGGGGTCTCTCTCCCGAATGTGTTCGAACGCCCTGGTTCACCACAAATCACAAAGCCGGGGCCAAACCAGCCCCGGCAAAAATATCAGCGTTTTACACGCTTCAACTGCCAGATATTGTCGACATAATCACGAATACTGCGGTCAGAACTGAATTTGCCAACCAGCGAAGTATTCAGGATAGCCTTACGGGCCCAGCCAGCCTGATCCCGGTAAGCTTCATCGATTCGCTCATGTGCAGAGACATAATCTGCAAAGTCAGCCAGCACCAGATACGGGTCACCGCCTTCCAGCAGGTTATGACGAATCCCGGCCAGCGCTTCCGGCTCACCCGGTGTAAACGTCTCACCCAGCAACAGATCCAGTGACGCTTTCAGCAGACTGTCGGACTCATAATAACGGTACGGCAGATACCCCTGTTGCTTGAGTTCAAGCACTTCGTCCACCAGCAAGCCAAAGATGAAGATATTGTCATCGCCCACTTCCTCGCGAATCTCGACATTCGCGCCATCCATGGTGCCGATGGTTAACGCACCGTTCAGCGCCAGTTTCATGTTCCCCGTGCCTGATGCTTCCTTACCAGCTGTTGAGATTTGCTCCGACACATCGGCTGCCGGAATAATGATCTCAGCCAGGCTGACACGATAATCCGGAATAAAGACCACTTTCAGCTTGCCGCCCAGACGCGGATCGTGATTAACCTTATCGGCCACTTTGTTGATTGCAAAAATAATATCTTTCGCCAGCGCATAGCCCGGTGCCGCTTTAGCTGCAAAGATGAAGACACGCGGATGCATGTCGAAATCCGGATCATTGAGTAAGCGGTGATACAGCGAAAGAATATGAATCAGGTTCAGATGCTGACGCTTATATTCGTGAAGACGTTTAATCTGCACATCAAAAATGGCATCCGTATCCAGCGTGATGCCCATATTTTCAGAGACCCAGTCAGCCAGACGTTGTTTATTTGCTTTCTTCACCGCCATGTAGCGCTTCTGGAACGCTGAATCATCCGCAAAATCAGCCAGTGCTGACAACTGCTCCAGCTGCGCCGGCCAATCGGTTCCGATTTTTTCATCAATCAGCGCACTGAGTGTCGGGTTACAGAACTTCAGCCAGCGGCGCGGGGTCACCCCGTTGGTCACATTCTGAAGTTTACCCGGGAACATTGCATCAAACTCAGGGAACAGATCGCGTTTCACCAGTTCGGAGTGCAGCGCTGCTACGCCATTCACCGCATAGCTGCCGATCACACATAGATTTGCCATCCGCACCATGCGCTGCTCACCTTCCTCAATCACAGAAAGCTTCCGCTTGATGTCATCGCGACCCGGCCATTTGGCATTGACGGCTTCCAGGAACCGGTGGTTGATTTCGAAGATGATCTCCAGGTGACGCGGTAACAAATGAGCAATCAGCGATTCGCTCCAGGTCTCCAGCGCTTCCGGCAGTAAGGTATGGTTGGTATACGCAAATACCTGATTACAGATAGTCCATGCCGCATCCCAGCTCAGGTGGTGCTCATCCAGCAGAACGCGCATCAGTTCCGGAATAGCAATCGTCGGGTGTGTATCATTCAGCTGAATCGATTCCAGCGTTGCAAGTGTCTCAATCGCATGGCCTGCGGCCAGATGACGACGCAGAATATCAGCCACAGAACAAGCACAGTGGAAATACTGCTGCATCAAGCGCAGTGTCTTACCCTGCTCATGGTTATCATTCGGGTACAGCACCTTGGTGATATTCCCGGCCTCAATGGCCGAATACTGGGCACCGACATAGTCGCCGTCATTAAACATAGCTAGATTAAACGGTGCTGGTGCACGGCACTCCCACAGTCGCAGCGGGTAAACACTGTTATTCTGATAGCCGATCACCGGCAGATCCCAGGCGATCCCATCTACCTGCAGACCCGGAACCCAGCGGCGACGTTGTGCGCCGGTTTCATCGGTATAAACTTCCACCTGACCAAAAAAACCCACCGTCTGGTTCAGTTCAGGTCGCTGTACTTCCCACGGATATCCTTCCTGTCCGCGCCATGCATCCGGCGCTTCCATCTGACGGCCACCTTCAAATGACTGACGGAACAAACCGTACTCATAGTGCAGGCCATAACCCACAGCCGGAAACTCCTGCGCCGCCAGTGAATCCATAAAACAGGCTGCCAACCGGCCCAGTCCGCCGTTACCCAGTGCCGGATCCCGCTCTTCTTCCAGCAGATCCGTCAGGTTCTGACCGAACGATGCCATCACTTCTGAAACCTGCTCATATAAACCGAGGCTGATCAGGTTGTTCCCGGTCAGACGGCCAATCAGGAATTCCATCGAAAGGTAATTCACGCTGCGACAAGATTCGGCAGCCAGTTGCTGCTCAGTGTCAATCAGGTTGCCCGTACTGATTTCAGCCAGCGCACGGCTCATGGCCATATACCAGTGACGAGGGGCTGCTGTTGCTGGTGTCTGTGCGTAGGTTGTCAGGAGATGTTGCTCAACCGAAGTCTGAAATGCGGCCTTATCAAAAGACGCTTTAGTTTGCTTCTGCATCATGGGTTTCTCGCTGTCGGGTTAATGCTTCGAAAATGAAAAAATCTGATGCTAATGCTGCCTGTGGCATTGGGGAAAAACATCATCCTGAATTGCCGGGGCTGAGGGAGGAGTAACAGGGCGTAGTCCTCGAGGGAGACCCAAATATGTGACAATTTCCTGAATTTTCATCCGTTCAGAACCACTTACACTGACTGACATCACAAAACCCGGGTTCTTTGCGTTCGTGCAAAGCTGTCCCGAAAAATAGCCGCATGATTATTAAAGTGTGACCAGTCACTTATTTTAAGGGATGAGACAGCAAGAAATGCTGATTTAGTCTGCAAGTCAGGTGATGATAAAAATGCGCTTACACCATGAACCATCACAATATAGATAATCAGAATTATGTGGATACCTTCAAAGCTGACCCGCCCGGCACGCCTGCACAACGCTATTTTACGACCACGGTTGCTGGATTTGCTGCAACATGCCCCTGCATACAGACTGGTGCTTTTCCGGTCTCCGGCAGGATATGGCAAAACGACAATGGCGGCACAATGGCTGAACGAACATCCGCATACGGGCTGGTTTAATCTCGATGACAATGACAACGATACGTTTCGTTTTGCCAATTACCTGCTTCAGGCCCTGAACAAGGCCACGCATGATGCCTGCCTGAAAACAAAAGCCATGGCAGAACGCAGACAGTTTGCCTGCCTCAGCACACTGTTCGGCGAACTCTTCGCGGAACTGCAAGATTACCCGCACCCGACTTTTCTGGTGCTCGACGATTATCACGTCATCCACAACGAAGATATCCACGACGGGATGCGTTTCTTTCTGAAAAACATGCCGGATGAGCTGACTCTGGTCGTTACCAGCCGCAGCCTGCCTCCGCTGGGCACTGCAAACCTGCGTGTCCGGGATTTACTGATCGAAGTCGATCACGAATGGCTGGCGTTTGATGAAGAAGAAACGACCCGTTTTTTCAGCAAACGTGTGGCGAACGAGTTAGAAACAAGCGCACTCAGCAGCCTTCGTGCTCAGGTTGAAGGCTGGCCTTCTGCACTTCAGCTCATCGCGCTTCATGCCCAGCAGCGCCCCAATCATCTGGCTGAGTCAGCTTTGTCGCTGGCTAATTTTAACCGCAGTCATCTGTGGGATTATCTTGCGGAAGAAGTGTTTGACCTGCTCGATGAGGATACCTGCGCCTTCCTGCTTCAGTGCTCTGTGCTGGATATGTTCAATGCCGAACTGGTGATGGACTTAACCGGGCGCAGCGATGCGCTGATGAAGCTGGAAATGCTGAACCGCTACGGACTCTTTATCAGCCCGCTGGAAGGGGCAGATAACTGGTATCGCTTCCACCACCTTTTTGCTGAATTTTTGCGTCATAAACGCCATGCACACATCCCTGAACAGCGCATGGCGCTACATAACAAAGCGGCTCAGGCCTGGCTGAATCAGAACAGTCCGCAACAGGCTCTCTATCATGTCCGCAAGAGCAGCAATCATGAGCTGATGGTGGCCATCCTGTCGGATCACGGCTGGAATATGTTCCACCACGGCGAATTGAAACTGCTGGAAGAATGCATTGCTTCGCTGGACAAATCGATGCTGTTCAGCAGCCCGCGCCTGATTCTGCTCAGACTCTGGCTGGTTCAGAGTCAGCACCGCTATCATGAAGTCGGAGACTTAATTGCGGAATCCGAAGCCGAAATGCTGGCGAACAACATCGTTTTTGACGATGCACTTCAGGGGGAGTTGAATGCACTGCGGGCGCAGGTTGCCATCAATCAGGGGCAACCGGAAGAAGCCTTACTGCTGTCAGAACAGGCACTCGGTCAACTACCGGCGACAACATACCGCAGCCGGATTGTCGCAACGTCTGTCGTGGGTGAAGTCCATCACTGTCTGGGGAACCTCAGCCGCGCCCTGCCGATGATGCAGCAAACGGAAAAGATGGCCCGGCAGTACCACGTATACCATCAGGCCCTGTGGGCACTGCTGCAACAGAGTGAAATTCTGCTGGCGCAGGGTGCCGTTCAGCCCGCTTTTGAACTGCTTGAGCAGGCCTTTAAACTGGTCAAAGATCAGCATCTGCAACAGGTGCCGCTGCATGAGTTCCTGCTGCGGCTGAAAGCACAAATTCTCTGGTGCTGGAACCGGCTTGATGAGGCTGAAGAAGCCGCATTCAAGAGTCTGGACGTTCTCGCACCATATGACGATACGAAGTCATTACAGGCCTATTCCATGCTTGCCCGTATTGCCGTTACCCGTGGTGAGCAAGACAAAGCTGCCCGTTATCTGCAGCGCTGTAATGAGCTGATGGAATGTGCCGAATATCATATTGACTGGTGCGCGAATGCCGATATTGCCAACCTGCTGTACTGGCAGCAAATCAAAGATATTGACAGCGTCGGCAAATGGCTGCGTCAGGCTGTTGAACCGGACGGCTCCTGTAATCACTTTCAACAGCAACAATGGCGAAACCTGGCGCTGGCTAACCTGATCACCGGCCAGATTGAACAGGCTCAGAACATCCTCACAATGCTGCTCGAAAGCTGCGATAAGCATCAGCTGGTGACCGATCGCAACCGAAACCTGATTCTTCAGACGGTGATCAGTAAACATGCCGGCGATCGTTCGTCTGCACTGGCACACCTGACGGAAGCGCTCCGTCTGACCAACAGCACGGGCATGGTGGGCAATTTCCTGATCGCGGCTAATGATATTCAGGATCTGCTGCAGGAACTGGTTGATGACAAAATGCTGAATGAGCTGTCACTGCATCGTGCCCGTCAGTTGCTTCGTGATATGAGCAGTAAAGAACGGCATCGTCTGGTTCACTTTGATGAAGCATTTGTAGAGAAGCTTCTGAATCTGCCTGACTTACCAGAGCTTGTGCGGACCAGCCCGCTGACACAACGGGAATGGCAGGTCCTGGGACTGATTTACACCGGATACAGCAATGAGCAAATTGCATCGGAATTGGATGTGGCGGCGACAACCATCAAAACTCACATCCGGAATCTGTATCAGAAACTAAATATTGCAAACCGCAATGAGGCGATTGAAACGGCTCAGGAACTTCTGGGACTGATGGGTTATCAATCCGCCTGACCGGTCTTCCGCCTGAACGGTCCCCCGTCTGCTCTGTCACCGGGGGGAGGACTCTCCTCCCCCTTTCTCATCCCTGTTTATTCAAGCCAAGTCAGCCTGAAATCAGCTCAGCCGTCGGCACCGCTATAATCCGTTTCGGGAAACTCTCTGCCCAGGACAGCACAGAAGTATGATGTTTACGAATCAGTTCACCCGTCGCATAAGGCTTATCATGGGTCGTATGCGCATCTGAGACCAGTTCCACGCCATAACCTAAGCAAGCCGCCCGACGCGTAGTGGTATCGACACAAAAATCTGTTGCGTAACCACAGATCACCAGTTCATCCACGCCAAGCTGATCCAGCGTCGCTTTCAGTTCCGTATTCAGGAAAGAATCTGGCGTTGTTTTGCGGACATAGTGATCGTCTTCAGCGGTCACCAGCGCACGATGCAGCTGCCAGCCATCGGTCTGATAAGCAATCTCGGTTCCTGGCTCTTCATGCTGAATAAAAACCACAGGCAACGATTTATCTCTGGCCCACTCAGTTAGCTGGTTGATCCGGGCAACCACCGCGTCCGCTTCAAATGGCTGCGGCTCAGGCTCAAAACAAATGCGCTGTACATCAATGACAAGCACGGCTTTTTTCATAACGTGTCCTTACTCTGAATCCTGACATTAAGTCTGGTATTGGCGTGAAATGTGTGTTGTATCAGCTAATTACCGGGAGCGCAATTTGAAGTGAATCCGTTTGTTTCTGAGCAGAGCTCCCTGTGATTCAACTCCCTTTTTGCGACCTTGTTCAGGTTTCGCATATAGCGATGAACATCCTACCCGGCATTTTCGAATTAGCGCTGTAAGATGATGGCCCACCTCGGCGCGGTTGTCCCGGCAATCGGCAAACTGAACCATCGAATTTTTCGAATAATTGCTTCACTTTCATGCGCTGGTCATAATATCTCAGAGGGATAACATGCAGGCATAAACGACTGAAGGAGAAAGTTATGTATCACGCTCACGTCTATTTTGATTTATCTCAGCAAGTCTTAGCTGAACAGGTTCGTCAGAAAATTATCGGGGAACGGGCTGATGACATCCTGGCTATTTTTCCATTAGTTCCAAGACGGGTGGGCCCCCATGATAAGCCCATGTTTGAAATGCATTTTTCGGATAACAGGACTGGTTTTGTCGAATGGCTGGACCAGAACAGAGCGGGATTATCTGTTCTGATCCATCCGGTTTCTGCTAATGAACTGGCTGATCATACCGTCAATGCGAGCTGGTTAGGTCAGCAGTTGCCGATCCATACCGGAATTTTTACAGCGCAACCATAATCTTTTCGGCCAGAGACATAGCCAGATTGTTGTCGTAATACGCGGCTTCGTTAATAAAATGCGGGTAAGCTTCGTAGCTTCCGTCCCAGTGAATCTCGTTTCCATCGAATAAAGTGAAAATCGGGTCGCCGTTATGCAGGGGTTTGAAATCGTTGTCCTGCACATTTTTATGCACCATGCCGATCCGTTCACCTTTGGCATTTTCAGGCAGTTTTAACGTTTCGGTATACCGGTATGCTTCGTAAGTTTCAGGCAGTGCTGGAAGTTCGTTTTTGTTGTATAAATCGACGTAATCGAGGATATGGCCGGTCATGGCGTCCATCCAGTCCAGGACATCCTGACGAATCACAGATTGTGGCTGCGGACCAATTTCAACAATCACGCCCTGTTGTGCGATAGAGCTGACAAACTTATGTTCCGCCAGCGGGATCTGATCTTCAAAAACAACCACGGCCTCTGGCATCCGGGCTTTCACATAAGCGCCCATTTTGATGTTGAAATCATCAGATTGAAGCACAATCAGTGTTGGCCCCATGTTACTGGTCGTATTATGTAAATCGATGATGAAGTCTGTTCTGGCGTTACCTTTTGGCCCCAGAATTTCATTCATCACTTTTGCCCTGCTCTGCTCATAATTGGCCAGCTCAGGATTAGCCAGATCTTCCACTGAAAACTGACGATTCAGATCACTGTCGACGTAACGTTTGTTTTCTTCATGCGCCTTGGGGTTCGCAAACAGAGTCTGCGTTGTGAAACTGTCCCGGGTAATGCGCTGCGGATTTTGCTGCCATTGACGTAACAGGTAAATACCGCTGAATTCATTGCCGTGAGTACCGCCCACGACTGCGACAGAATTAATACTTTTCATCCTTGTCATCACCACTTGGAATCATCAGAAAATTTGAAGAGGGCCTCAGTATGCCAGCCTTCAACACGCGAATAAACAAGCATTTTTAAGGACTTTTTATTTCAATCAATAATTCACTTTACTTCGCATCGACTTCACCTGCCCGCGTTGTGATTTCTTATCCATTCGACGTTGCTTGGATGCCCGGGTCGGCTTGGTTGCTCTGCGTTTCTTCTCCTGTTTCATGGCCGACTGAATCAATTGCTGCAGCCTTTGCAGAGCATCTTCCCTGTTTTGCTCCTGCGTCCGAAACTGCTGCGCCTTGATAATGATCACGCCGTCTTTCGTGATGCGCTGATCAGACAAATTCAGGAGTTTTTCTTTATAAATATCAGGCAAGCTGGAGCGATGGATATCAAAACGCAGGTGAATAGCACTTGAAACTTTGTTGACGTTCTGACCGCCGGCTCCCTGAGCACGAATCGCTGAAATTTCAATTTCCCAGTCCGCGATTTGAACGGCATTCGAAATGTGTAACATAACTGTCTTTCGCTGTAATTACGCTTTCCCTATTCTCTGATTTCAGCTGCAAATGTCCAGCAAAACCAAACCTGAACTCAGGACGAAAGCAATTTCAATCTGTGATCTTCTTTGCATCTCACTGACAGTGACATTCATCGTTCCTCTGACTCAGCGTATCCTGTCCGGCACCAATTGCTCCTTTTGTTTGATAACAATCAGTTATGGATACAGTACTACATTATTTAGCTGAATCTGGTCAGTGGATGCGTCCCTGGATCAATGATATTTCAATGGCGATGATGGCATGTTTACTTGTTGTGTTCGGTTCGGATATCAACATGATCATGAGGCGTTACCTGTCGGGAACCAACTTTCTCATCCGCACCTGTGCTTTTATTTTCGTCAATGCTTTTGGCTACGGCCTGTTGATTGTTGCCGTTTCACCCTGGTTAGCCACAAAACTGGCAGGGTTAAGCAACCTTTGGCTGTTAGCTGTGGTGCTGGGTACCTTTGTGATACTTGGCAGCTGGGCTCAGCGAAATAATCAGGTATAAAAAAACCGCCTTCCGGCGGTTTTTTTATCGAGGTCTGTCAGAAGTTTACGGTCAGGCCATCAGTGCCTAAGATCTGATCATAGATGGTCGTTTCGACCGTCAGCAAATCATTGGCCTGCTCAGGATCGTCTTCGTTCCCATTACAGACCAGATTCAGGTCATAAGTATCCAGCGGCAGATAGCCCACAGAGTACTGGCCTGTGACCGGATCAACTGCTGCCGAAGTCAGTGGTTCATGCTCAGAACCCAGATCTCCGAACTCACCGCCATTCGATAACGGATAAATATAAACAAAGGCATTCGACAAATCATTGCTGCAAAGCGCTGTATCTACAGTGCCGCCAATCGTCGCAACCGCTGTATTTTCAACAACACGTACGCCGCGAGGCTTCAGCTGATAGCCATTTGCATTCAGAACCATGCTCTTGCGCAGATCAAATTCAATCGTATATGCCTGAGTTGAATCCGCTTCCACCGTGAAACCATCCAGTTTCAATTCTCCGCTTGGTACGCGAATTCCTTCCACAGCATCCGTATCAGTCACCACATGAGAATACGGTGTGCCATCGGTATAACTGCCTTTCTCCAGTACAGACAAACGCATTTGCGTATACTGACCAGCAAGTAACACTTCATCACTCAACACCTGCAGTGCATTGCTGCCCTGATAGTCGAGTAAATTGATAACCATGAATTTTGGCTGACCGTTTTCATCTTCCGGAATGCTCAATCCATCAGGAACACAGGTCGCTGAACTCTGATCCGCTGCGAAAGAAGTCGCACTCCAGGATGATTCGCTCCCGCCTGTGTGGTGCACAGTAATGTTATCGAAAGCGACACAAACCTTCTTCAGACCATCAACAGGCGCATCAGACATGCCAAGAGAAATTTTACCTGTCGCCTGATCGTCAGAGCCGGAACCACATCCAGCAAGCACCAGACTTGCCATCCCAGCGATCAAAACCTTTTTCATGAAACTGCTCCATTTGCTTTTTGTGCAAGCTTAGCGATTCAAAATGCAAATAACAGCATCGCAGCGAAGAGTTAACAACAAAATGACAGAGGGAGATAAAAAAATGACAAGGCTATAAATCGGGTCACATATCTTCTGCGAGATATCGTTTAATCGACGCGCATGCAACCATGCTGAATTGAGCGGGGATTTTCCAGACGATTCAGGCAAGAACCAACTGACTGCAAGTCCTGATACTGATATTTCGCCACCATCGCAGCAGCAATAAGCAGACCGGCCAATGAGAATCGCGTCAGCCAGAGCCACTGTTTTTGCAGCGCAATCGCCAGGGTGATTAAGCACACCACAACAATCAACAGCAGACTTGGCGAAACAAAACCAGAAAGCACTCTCACAACCTCAAAAACCTGCAAAGTGGCAAAATGATACGGTGTTGAAGGTCATAGTTAAAGAAAATTTATGCATATTTACACTTTGTGTAATCCCTTGTCTGAATAGGACAGTTGACCATTTCCAGACTCTTGAATCATGATCGCAATTCGTTGACTCAAAAACAAAAAAGCCTCGATTTTTCAAGGCTTTTGTGTACAACAGGCATAAACACTACAGCGACTTAAATCACCAGTCCGCCATCAATTTTCAGTGTCTGCCCGGTAATAAAGGATGACTGTTCACTTGCCAGAAATAACGCACCATTTGCAATATCTTGCGGCTGCCCCATTCGCTGAAGCGGGGTTTTCGATTTCATATAATCCAGAATTTTCTCAGGCAGGTCGACTGTCAAAGGTGTTTCAATAAATCCTGGTGCAATACAGTTTGCTCTGACCTGAGCACCTTTGCGGGAAAATTCCTTCGCCCAGCCTTTCGTCATTGCAATGACACCGCCCTTCGTTGCGGCATAATTACTCTGGCCAATATTACCATCCGTGCCCACAACGGAAGACATCGTGATAATTGAGCCGCTTCCTAGTTCCATCATGAGTGGCGCAACCGCCTGCGTCATGTTGAAAACCCCTTTCAGGTTAACGTCAATGACCATGTCCCATTCTTCAACCGACATTTTCTCAATCAGGTTATCCCGGGTAATCCCGGCATTATTGACCAGTACATCTACACGACCAGACTCATTGCGAATCACATCAATGAAACGGGTAATCGCGTCACGATCGCAAACATTCAACTCAATGGCTTTCACATTTTTGTAAGTTTTCTCCAAATCAGCCATTGCAGCTGCATTCATGTCGCAGGCGTACACGACTGCAGCCTGATGCCTGGCAAAGGTCTCCACAATACAACGGCCAATGCCCTGCGCGCCTCCCGTTACAATGCAAACCTTGTTGTCTAACATAGTCTTTCCCTCTTGGTTCGAAATGCCGAAGTGAAAATCGAATACAGTGCGGGCACACCGCTTCCCTGCTCACTTCATTCATACCTGATTTTAGATGAAATAAATCAAATGATTACACTCAAAGCTGCAATTCACCTTTGCGATCATCCGGATAGGGCCAAGCCAGATTCAGCTGAAACATAGATTAATACGAGGATAACCCACCTCATTATCATCAAATGACAGATAGAAATAACATGATATGACATCATTTTCTGATACAAGGTCAAAATTACCGATTCCTTATTCAACAATCAGTTACAACTGTCATCCAAGACTTCATCAACTCTTCACTGGTATTGAACGAAGCCTTTGCTATAAATGTAAGAAAGGAATTGAACAAGGATCTGTTGCAGAGCATGCTCGATAAAGTAGTTTTTTTTCTACATGTGGTGCGAAGTGGTTCGCTGAGCGAAGCCGCAAAGCAGTACGGGATCTCTGCGTCTGCCGGAAGCCGTTGGCTGACCGAGCTTGAAGAAAGCATGGGCGTCAGTTTACTCAAACGGACCACCCGAAAAATATCCCCGACTCAGGCCGGGCAGCGCCTGTATGACAGATTCAGTCTGATTAACAGCCAGATCAATGATGTATTTAATGAAGTTCAGAACCTCAGCAATGAGGATAAAGGCTTAATTCGGGTCGCCAGTACGCCTTTATTCGCCAAATATTACCTGAGTCAGATCATTGGCGAATATGTCCAGATTCACCCGTCTATCAATTTTGTGGTGATAGAGACAGCTTTTGAAGTCGATCATGTCCATGATGTCGATTTTGCTGTTCGGGCCAATGCAACCTACCGGGGTCTGCAGGATAAAGACAGTTTGCTGGTCAAACGTTCCCTGCTCCGTGAACCGTTAATTGCCTGCTGCTCACCACAATATATTGCACATCACGGCGAACCTGTATTACCCGATGAGCTGAAAAGTCACTTTTGTCTGTATGCGACCACTCTTGTGGGCGGCAATAAATGGATATTCGAGCAGAACGGAGAATATAACTCTGTTGAAATTGCACAGACAGTCGAAGCGGATGACAGTGAAATCTTAAAAAATATTGCCCTTGCCGGGGGCGGCATTGCTTATCTGCCCTATAGCCTGGTCAGCAATGATTTAAAGGAAGGCCGGCTGCAGGCAATTCTCAAAAATTATGTCAGCAGCCAGTTCGAACTCAATCTTTACTTCAAACCACGTAAATATATGCCGGCCCGTTGCGTAAATTTTAAAGATTATTTAATCGGACGCGTTCAGGAAATCGACCAGCAGAACAAAAGTGCCCTGGTGCAACAGGAACCCGCACAAGTGGTGTCCGAGTAATCCGCCAGGGCTTCATTCGTTCGTCACGTTACTTTTCAGAAAGACGCACTACTTCGATAATTTAAAGAACTGCAGCTGATGAGCCATATTCTCCGCCAATTGCGAGATCTCCCGGCTTGAAGAGGCACACTGACTGATTCCAGTCGCATTTGTCGAAACGATATCATGAATGTTGGCCAGATTTTCGTTGATTGTCTGTGTCACTTCCGTTTGCTGATCGGACGACTCCGCAACCTGATGGTTCAAATCTCCAATTTGCGTAATCGCTTCTTTAATCTTGCCCAATGCCAGCGATGCCCTTTCTTCAAGATGCATATTATTTTCCAGCAGTTCAGCTATCCGGCTCATTGACTGACTCGCTGATTGTGAACGAACCTGAAGCTCTTCAATGATTTTTTGAATATCGCCGGTCGACTGCTGCGTTCTGGCTGCCAGCTGACGAACTTCATCGGCAACGACCGCAAACCCTCGTCCGCTCTCTCCTGCTCTGGCCGCTTCAATGGCCGCATTCAAAGCCAGCAGATTTGTCTGCTCAGAAATCGCATGAATGACTTCGAGCACTCCGCTGATCTGAGCGGATGCTTGCTCCAGCTCCCCAATTTCGACAACGGCTTCTCCGACACCCTGACTCATCTGAAGCGTCGCCTGAGAAACCTGACTGAACATCTGTTCACCTTCTCCCGTGATCTGGACAGCTGATTTCGCTCCCTCATCCGCCAGAAATGCCATTCCGGAGACTTCTCTGGCGGATGTCGCCAATTCTTCGATTGCAGAAGCAATCGACTCAATTTCACGGCTCTGGCGCACGGCATTGTGTTCAGATTCCTTCATCACTGTTGCCAGTTCAGAGGTTGATGCCGCAGTATTGTCTCCGATATAACGCAGACCAGAAACAATTGAGCGGAGGTTTACAGCCATTGAATCGATGTTTTGTCCAAGCCGGCTCAGTTCGTTCGTCCCCGCTAAATAGGCGGAAATTTCCAATTCACCTTTTGCAAATTGCTGCATCTCTTTACTGAGCGAAGAAAGCGGCTTCGCAATAAAACCAGACAAATACCAGCCTGCAAATAATCCAATCATAATTGTGCCAATGCTGGCCAGTAAGCTCCAGAACAGGACATTCTCGTGATGGACAACCTGCTGGCTCATGTACGCCGAAGATAAATCATTCAGCTTTTGAGACAGCGTCTCAATTCGCTGAATCAGCACATTTCCTTTATTACGATATGGCACCACGTATGCGTCGAACGCCTGATCCGACATGGCTCCACTGTGCCGCTGCTTCAGCACCTCAAGCATGGTTTGGCGGCTGTAGATCAGATAATCATCCACAGCATTTTCCAGTGAAGCCAACTCAGGTGCAGCTCCCTGGAAATGTTTGAGTGCAGGCAGCAATTGTTTAATTTCAGTTTCCCGCTGTGCCAGTGTATCCCGGAGTGTGTTCAGCTGGGTTTCATCATAAAGCGCATAAATCGCGCCAACACGCATTGCATATGTACTTTCAATCAGCTGCGCTACATTATCTTTTAAAGATAAAGATTGTTGAGAAGCGGAATTTAATTCACTGACAGTATCAACTAATACCTTCTGGGATATAACCACAGACGTAAGTAATAATATCGCTGATATGATTACAGGAGTAAGAACCTGATTTCGAATGGATATTCCTTTCAGCATTAGTTTCAACCCTTATGATTCATTATTCACAACATGTTTAAATTTAAATTTTAAAATCAAGTTATTATTCATAAGTTGAGGTGAATATCAATAATTAATAAAATTATTATCACAATTCAAGTTTATTATAAAAAAGCACTTTCTAAAATAAATAATTCATCTGTTTTCAGGGATATTCTAATTTAATTAAAAATAAAATAAGAAATACAGATTTAAACCAGTGCCAGTGCATTGATGAGAATTATTTTAAGTGAACGAACTTGTCATTGAGGATGATGTGTCGCTGCTGTTTGCGTCGAGTCCCCGTGACACAAGCTGTGGTGTCGCAGCAGCAAGTAGTCATGTCAAAATAACGACACAGACAATAAGCATAGAAAACAATAAGGATTCTCTGAACAGCAGTATTTAAAAGCGCAGGAATGAACAACCTGAAAACAAATGAGGTGTATACCGAAATGAAGGTATAAAAAAACCGGGGTATCCCCGGTCTTTGATATTTCTGAAGTTTCACATGGGTGTGAATCAGTCGAAACGTGGTTTGCTGCGTTCCTGACGCTGACCGTGGTTTCGTTCACCACGGAAGCTGCCACGATGATCGCCACCGCGGTTGCGGTCAAAACGACGCTCGCCTTCACGACGATTACGGAAACCACCTTCACGTTGGCCGCCTTCACGCTGACCACCTTCGCGGTTTCCACCACGACGGAATCCACCTTCACGATTGCCGCCTTCACGTCCACCGCGGCGATGTTCACGTAAAACGTTGTCTTCAACAACGACAGCTTTCGCTTCGTTCTGGCGAATACGAAGTTTCTTCAGTTGTGCAACAACGTCAGAACTCATCTTCTTCGGCAGCTGAACATAGGTGTGCTCAGGTGCCAGTTTAATCGCACCGATGAAGTCTTTGCTCAGACCCAGTTCGTTTGCGATTGCACCAACGATATCTTTCACCTGAACACCTTGCTCACGACCAACATGCAGCTGATAGGTATCCCAGTCCGCAGCGTTGTACTGACGGCGTTCACGACGTTCGCCTCGCTCGCCGCGTTCACCACGCTCGCCTCGTTCACCGCGTTCGCCACGACGGTCACGACGTTGCTTCTCACGCTCAATCGCAGCAATCATCGGATCCGGACCTTTGTAGAACAGAGGACGGTTGCCTTGCTGACGTTTCAGCAGGATTGCAGCCAGTGTCGTTGCATCAACCTCAACAGATTCCTGCAGCTTTTCAACCAGCTCGACAAACGCTTCCAGACTTGCGCTTTCTTTCTGCTCTTCCAGCTCTTTGCCCAGACGATCCAGACGCGCTAAAGCGACATCATCACGCATCGGAAGCTGAATTTCTTCCATACGTGACTTGGTCACACGTTCAATCGTGCGCAGCATACGGATCTGGTTTGTACGAACCAGCAGGATTGCTTTACCTTTACGTCCGGCACGACCTGTACGCCCGATACGGTGGATGTAAGATTCAACATCAAACGGAATGTCGTAGTTGAATACGTGCGTAATACGCGGCACGTCCAGACCACGGGCAACAACGTCCGTCGCAACCAGAATGTCAATGACGCCACGCTTGATGTGATCAACAGTACGTTCACGCAGAGACTGCGGAATGTCACCGTGCAGCGCAGCTGCTTTGAAACCGCGGGAAGACAGCCAGTCAGCCAGACGCTCAGTATCCTGACGGGTACGAACGAACACGATTGACGCGTCAGTTTCTTCAGTTTCCAGCAGACGAATCATTGCTTCGTCTTTTTCTACGCCTTTCACTACCCAGAACTGCTGCTCTACTTTGGCAACTGTACGGTTTTCACCAGCAACGTCGATTCGTGCAGGCTCACGCAGGAAACGATCAACGATTTCCTTCACCATTGGTGGCATGGTTGCAGAGAACAGCACGCGCTGAGCAGATTCTGGTGCTTGTTCCAGAATCCAGGTCACGTCATCAACAAAGCCCATTTTCAACATTTCATCGGCTTCATCCAGAATGAAGGTATGAACCTCATCCAGGTGCAGACGGTCACGGCTGATCAGATCTTTTACACGACCAGGTGTACCAACAACAATGTGAGCACCTGATTTCAGAGCACGCATCTGGTCTACGATAGATGCACCACCGTAGATTTCCAGAACTTTCAGGCCCTGGATGTTCTGACCCAGGTTCTTGATCTCAGCAGCAACCTGAATCGCCAGCTCACGCGTCGGAGCCATCACGATTGCCTGTGGCTTATGTTGCTTCAGGTTGATCTTGTTCAGCAGTGGCAGTGAGAATGCTGCAGTTTTACCGGTACCTGTCTGAGCCTGACCCAGAGCATCAGTACCCGTTAATAGAAGTGGAATAGAAGCCGCCTGAATAGGGGTCGGCGCTACGAAGCCCATCGCGTCAAGTGCGGATAAAATAGTGTCGGCCAGTTCTAACTGGCGAAATTCTGTAACAGATTCTTGCATTGGGATCCCAATAGATGATCGAACGAAAACGGGGCCCCTTTGCCTTTTAACACGGTTCAGCAACTGTATCCACAAGCATGGGCCTCGACTAAGGCGCGCATTGTGCGCTATTCAGGGCTGAATTACCAGAAAAAATTGATTGATGTCACAAATTAAAACTTAAGCATTTATTTATTATTCAATCAGCCTGCGATATGTACACCTTGGTAAGCTTTTTCTGCCTTCATAGTGTCATCCCATTGAAAATATTGATTCCTTCCGTGTTGTTTTGCCAGATATAAACCTTGATCAGCCCCGGCAAGCAGTACTTCTTCCTGTATCTCTTCCGAAGGGATCCGGCTATACAATCCCAGACTGATACTGATGATCCCTTCCCGTGTTCCTGCATGAGGAATGCTCAGTTGCAAAACAGCATTCAGCATCTGATCAGCCAGCACACGAACGGCTTCAGCGGTCATATTCGGAAGCAGGCAAACAAACTCCTCCCCGCCATAACGGCTGAAAATCGCTTTTTCATGATGATGCGCCAGCTTTTCCAGGGTGACTGCAACCTGTTTAAGGCATACATCGCCACGCTGATGACCGTAAGTATCATTAAAAGCCTTAAAATGATCGACATCGAGAATAATGATACTCAGAGGCAGCTGTTTCCGGCTGGCAACCTGCCAGTAACGTTTCAGGGTCAGGTCGAAGAAACGCCGGTTTGCGACACCGGTTAATCCATCTTGCATCGACCAGGCTTCCAGTCGCCGATTCGCTTCTTCCAGTGCTCTATTGGTTTGTTGCAGCTCCTGAGTCCGCAACTGGACCCGCTGTTCCAGTTCAGCATTCAACCGGGTCAGAGCCTCATGACTGCGTTTGATCACAATCTGCTGACCCAGGGCAGCACCAAACAGCTTCATGATCTCTTTCTGATGTTCTGTCAGACTGCGCTGGCTGATCAGATTATCTGCAGCAACCCAGCCAATACAATCATCACCGTTCCACATCGAGATCATGGCATTCCAGCCCGTGCCAACCTGTTGTGTGCCAAAATAAAGCGGCGCATTTTCCTTCACGACCACAACGTCTTTCCGGCTCAGGGCCTCATGCACCAGGGGATGATCTGGAATATCACTGACAAAAGAATAGCGGGAGACCAGATTTCCTTCCGGATCGGTGCCGTATGTTCCTTGCATAGTGGAGTTTTGAATATCTGTCAGAAATACTGCCAGACGATCAATGCCCAGTTTTTTTCTGCCTAACTCAATTGCCGTACGATATAAGCTGTCAAGATCGCAGGATTCCGCGAGTGACAGCGTCACTTCATGAAGCTGCTTTAATAAAGAGAGGTATTCACGCAAAGAGTAATTCCGAACCTCTAATTCAGCTTCCACACTCCGGCGGCTGATATTATGCGTCAGCGCTTCTTCTCTGAGCATGTGTACACTGATATCAGAAGCAATCAGCAGCAGAACCCGTTCGAAAGCCTGTAAGTTTTCATCCAGTCGTTCAGGGTACTGGGTTTCTGCATACAGATAAGCGACCGGCTTCTCATGCATAATGATCGGAAAAAGTACCCGCCGCCATTCTGTTGGCTTGTCGTTCCAGATGGCCTTAAACGGTTTTTGTGCAACGGTACTGATGGCTTGCCTCAGCTGTTTCACTTCGAGCAGATGTTCAGGTGGGACACCATTATAATTGGAGAGTGATAAAGGATGCAGATAATACTTAAACTCTTCATTCCCCATCCAGCTGGCCAGTACCCTGGTCTGCCCTTCCTGCTCAACTAACAAAGTCAGGTAAGTTAAGTCCAGTGTATGATGCAATGCTGACAGCAAACGATGGCACCAACGCTCCATGTTTGCCTGACGGGCAAGCGTATCAACAAGTTTATCCAACTCATCGTTGAGTTTAAACGGCATGCTTTTCCTTTGACAATGTGTCTTCATTCATTTGATCGGTGTGAAACAGAATACAAAATACTCCAAGTCGAAGATAATAACGACCTTCATGAGGGACTTCGAAATCATGATTGCGATTTTCTACGATATTTGTGACCAATAATTTAAAGAAAACGTTTCGCTCAGGTCTGCGTGTCAAAAAGAATTCTCTGCCACTATTGATACATATATTATTGACCAGTAAACAAAACATGAGATTTATTCCACGGGCGCAGACATCAGACAAGTCGTTCAAGATACATTCAGCGTTGCGGAAAAGATGGCAGCTTTAGCGTTTCAGTACCCGATCTGACTGCTTAAAAATCGGATTACCCTTGGTTTTAGCCTTGTTAATCCGTATAGTGTGACGGTTCATAATCCGGGACCAGGCATAATGTTTCAAGATAATCCGCTTTTAGCACAACTGAAAAAACAGATTCAAGAATCACTTCCGAAGAAAGAAGGCCAGATTAAAGCAACCGATCGCGGTTTTGGCTTCCTGGAAGTTGATGGCAAAGACAGCGTCTTCATTCCGCCTAACTATATGAAAAAAGTGATGCACGGTGACCGTGTTGTAGCTGTCATCCGCACGGAAAAAGAGCGTGACGTTGCTGAACCGCAAGAATTAGTTGAACAGTATCTGACCCGTTTCATCGGTCGTGTAAAACTGATCAAAGATCGTCTGAATGTTGTACCTGATCATCCGCAACTCAAAGATGCAATTAAAGCTCGGGCGGTGAAAGGTCTGAACCCGGAAACCCTGAAAGAAGGTGACTGGGTTGTTGCGCATATGACGCGTCACCCGCTCGTGGGTGAAAACAAAACTTTCTTCTGTGAAATTAAAGAAAAAATCACAGACAGCGAAGATAAAATTGCGCCTTGGTGGGTCACCCTTGCCCGCCACGATCTGCCAAACGCAGAACCAGCGCCGCAAGACAGCTGGGCGATGCTGGACGAAGGTCTGGTCCGTGAAGATCTGACCGATCTGCCGTTCATCACGATTGATGGTGAATCCACCAAAGACATGGATGATGCCATTTACACCGTTGCCAAAGATGACGGCAGCTTTGAAATCACCATCGCCATTGCAGATCCGACTTCATATATTGAAGTTGGCAGCGACATGGACAAAGAAGCCCGTGAACGTGGCTTTACTATCTATCTGCCGGGCCGCAACATCCCGATGCTGCCACGTGAACTGAGTGATGAACTGTGTTCACTGATGGAAAATGAAAAACGCCCTGCTCTTTGCTGCCGTGTCACGGTGGATAAAGATGGTGTGATTGGTGATGACATTACCTTCTTTGCCGCCTGGGTTCGTTCGCAGGGACGTCTGAACTACGATAATGTTTCTGATTATCTTGAACATGGTGCAGCCGAAAACTGGACGCCGGATGCAGTCATCGAAGCACAAATCAAGGCACTGAGAGCCTTTGCCAACGCACGCAGCGATTGGCGCAGTAAACATGCGGTCGTTTTCCCGGACCGTCCGGACTACCGTTTCGAGCTGAGCGAAGATAACGATGTGATTGCGATTCACACCGATCCGCGCCGTACAGCGAACCGGATGATCGAAGAAGCGATGATCACAGCGAACATTTGTGCTGGCCGCATTCTGCAAGAAAAATTTGGCAAAGGTGTCTATAACTTCCATAACGGCTTCAATCCGGAAAAACTGGAGAACGCCATGGAATTCCTGACAGAAGCAAATGCGCCTTTCGAAAAAGAAGCCCTGCTTTCACTGGAAGGTTTCAGCGCGCTGCGCCGCTGGCTGAACGCTCAGGACACAACTTATCTGGACAACCGTCTGCGTAAGTTTCAGGCGTACAGTGAAGTTGGGAACGAACCTGCGGCACACTTTGCAATGGGTCTGGATGTCTATGCAACCTGGACATCTCCAATCCGTAAATACGGTGACATGATCAACCACCGTATGCTGAAAGCTGTTGTCACTGGTCTGGAACCGGTACAGACGCCAGATGAAACGATTGGTGAAGAAATTTCAACACATCGCCGCAGTCACCGCATGGCTGAGCGTGATGTTGCAGACTGGCTGTATGTCCGCTTACTGAAAGATGCCGTGAAAGAAGAAACGGTATTCACTGCAGAAGTGTTTGATATCAACCGCGCTGGTATGCGTGTGCGTGTCCTGGAGAACGGCGCGTCCGCCTTCATTCCAGCACCACTGGTTCTGGACAATAAACAACGCATTGAGTGTAACGGTGATCTGGGTATCATCAACATTGATAAAGTTCGTGAATTCCAATTAGGTGATCATTTTGAGATTGTGCTGACCGAAGTTCGCGAAACAACCCGTCAATTAGTTGCAAAACCAGTCAAACAGTTCCCTGAAGTTATTACTCAGGAAAATGCAGATCAGCAGGCTGAAACAGAAAAAGCCTGATAAACCAAGAGCCAGGACGAACCATATCGTTCTGGCTCAAATCATACCCTATCCAACCTGAGTAACACGTTAGTAGTCTGGTGCCTCATGTCTTATCTCCTCAAAGTTGAACAATGGCTTGATGAAGTTGTCATTGGACTAAACTTGTGTCCTTTTGCAGCAAAGCCACGAAGAAATGAACAGATTCGTATTGCTGTTTATGAAACTGATTCTCTGGAAGCACTTCTGGAAGGTATTTATCAAGAAATAAAACGGCTGGATGACACCCCAGCATGTGATCTTGATACCAGCCTTGTCGTTTGTCCGAACCTTTTACAGGATTTTGACGAGTACAATCAGTTTCTTGATATGGTAGAGGCGCTAATCAGCCAGTGTGGAAAAGAAGGTATCTATCAGGTGGCAAGTTTTCATCCTGATTACTGTTTCTATGGTGCAGCACCCGATGATGCTGAGAACCTGACTAACCGTGCACCCTATCCAATCTTCCATTTAATTCGAGAAGACAGTATGGAAAAAGTGCTGGCGCATTATCCCGATCCGGATGCTATACCGGAGCGGAATATAGAAAAAATGAACGCGCTCACGGATGAAGAAATCCGTCGCCTTTTCCCTTATTTAATTAGCAAAAACTAACATTGCAGCCCCGCATCTTGCAGGGCTTTTTCATTCTATAGCTATAGCCCATGATTCAGTACCTTATATTAACCAGACATATTTCATACAGGCATTCAAATTTGTTGGGATTAAGCATCAAGTTAGCTATGATATCTCCTTGACAGGGAATATTGTAATGCAACCATTTTCATTCTCAGTATTTAGAAATGCTAAAATGCGTTTCGCGATGCCTTTAGCACTCGTTACAGGCACGTTTGCTGTACACGGCGATATTGTGGCTTTTATGTCACAGCATATTGAAGTGTTGCTGCTGCTTCCCTACATCCTGTTGAGCCTGGTCATGATGCTGTGCCAGCCGTTCAATCAGAGTAAAACAGGAATCAGCGCGATGCTGATGCTGCTTGCCTATTACCTGATCCAGCAGAATCTGCAAACGCCGCTTGCTCAGTCAAAAACCGGGCTGACTTATATCTTGCTGGCAATATTGCTGCCTTTGAACCTGTTTCAGCTTCATTTCATCCCCGAGCGACGGCTTTTCTCGCGTTTCGGGTTGATTTATCTGGCCGTACTCGGTCTTCAGATCTCCTGGGGGTGGCTGCTCGTCAAGCATGTTGAACCCAACCAGGACACAGAAATGTGGCAAACCTATTTCTACACTTTGGGTGACTTCTCACCTTTACCGTTAGTGTTGATCTTAATGCTGCTGTCGCTGAGCTGTGCCAGTGCTTCAATCATCCTGAAACGTAATCAGGGCTATGATCAGGCAACATTTATCTGTCTGCTGTTTTCCGGGCTCACCTTGGCCCAGTTTCAGCAGCCTTTTATTTCCAGTGTTGCTTTTACCGTTGCGTCCGGCCTGCTTTTGCTGAATCTGATGTCCTGTTCTCATGAGCTGGCATTTATTGATCCGCTGACAGGGATTCCGGGCCGGCGGGCCATGGAAACAGAACTGAAGCATCTGGGCAGAACCTATACACTTGCGATGCTGGATGTTGATCACTTCAAGCAGTTTAATGATCAATACGGCCACAAAACCGGGGATGATGTCCTTCGGCTGGTTGCGCAGTTTTTGCTGAATATCAACATCAAAGCCGATGTCTATCGGTATGGCGGAGAAGAATTCACCATTCTTTTCAAAGGAAAGCGTAAAAACCAGTGTTTAGAGGCTTTGGAAGAATTACGTGAAGCTATCGCGAACTATCCGATGCATATCCGGGATATTGAGACACGCCCGTTGAATGATGTCGAAGGCAAAAGGAAACGCGGCACTACGAAAAATCAGGAAACCGTGCAAATTACAGTGAGTATTGGTGTCGCCGACAGTCAGGAAGATTCCAGAACGGCCAATGTTCTGAAAGTGGCGGACAAAGCGCTGTATAAAGCCAAGCAAAATGGCAGAAATCAGATCGTCTGAAACCATGCCGGACATTTGAAATCTTCAAAGTGCCACTTTTACAGGTGGTGTTTTATTTTCGGTGTGCACAAGAAATTGTTCACACCGAAATACGTCTAACTAGCCTGCTTCTGTCAGCTCTACTGCCTTTCTCTTTGTCCATCCATCCCCTCATCCCCTGTTCTGAAACCGGACATGTTTCAGATGGAATCTCGGCGTTTCATCCAAGTTGCTTATACCCACGGTTTGCTTGATGTACGTCAGCACGAGAAGCCTGCTTTTACCGATACAAAAAAACAAAATAATAAAAAAGCCCGGTGAAAACACCGGGCTTTGGTTACCAAATCAACCTGCTGTTTTGTTCAGAACAAAGCGCAAGTCCAGCTATGCAGCAACGCCAATAATGTGGGTGAAGTGACTTAACTGATCGGCGGCCAAACCAAATGTTAAGGCTTCAACTCCGGGGGATTGGCCCACCCTAAGTGAACATGGGCCATTTTCTTATTTTTATCCCTTTACCCCGCCGGCAGTTAAACCACCGACAAGAAACTTCTGGGCCAGCAAAAATACGATGGTGATTGGCATCGCAGACAACACAGCGGCTGCCGCGAAGTCACCCCATAAGTAATTCTGCGGATACAAATATTGCTGCATTCCAACAGCTAATGTGTAGGAATTTACATCACGTAACAACAAGGATGCAACAGGAACTTCTGTAACTGCGGCAATGAATGAAAGAATAAACACGACAGCAAGGATAGGTACAGAAAGCGGCAATAAAACCAGCCTGAAAGCCTGCCACGGTGTCGCGCCATCCAGTGCCGCCGCTTCTTCAAGTGACGCATCAATCGACTCAAAATAGCCTTTGATTGTCCATACGTGCAGCGCAATACCTCCCATATAAGCAAAGATCACACCGCCGTGCGTATTCATTCCAAGGAATGGGACATAAGCACCCAGCCGGTCAAACAATGCATAGAGCGCAACCAGTGCCAGTACTGGCGGAAACATCTGCAATATCAGCATAGCACGCAGAATATGGCTTTTTCCGACAAACTTCATACGGGCAAAAGCGTAAGCACAGGTTGTGGACAATGCCACAATACCAATGGCAGTCAGTCCCGCAACTTTCACCGAATTCCACAGCCAGGTCAGGACCGGGAACGGAGGCAGCGTCTTGCTCCCGTCGGCATGTTCAATTGCAATGCCCAGCGCCAGTTTCCAGTGCTCTAAGGATGGATCGCTTGGAATCAGCTCACCTGAAGCGTAGTTCCCTTCCCGGAACGAGATCGCGACGACCATCAGCAGCGGCAACATGATGAGAGCAAGGAAACACCACATTGCGATATGTGTCGCCCATACCCTGTATTTCAAAGATTTAGCTTGTACCATAGCCATGTGTTTTTCCCTTACTCAAGATCCAGTTTTGAGAATTTCATATTCAGCAGCGATAAACCGCCGACCAGCAAGAAGATCAGTGTTGCTATCGCCCCTGCCAGACCAAAGTCCTGACCACCGGAACCTTCGAAGGCAATCCTGTAGGTATAGCTCACCAGCAAGTCTGTATGCCCGGCCGGCACACTGGTGCCCAGCATGTCCGGTGCACCGTTCGTCAGCAGCTGGATCAGAACAAAGTTATTGAAATTGAACGCAAAGGTCGCGATCAACAGCGGGATCATTGGTTTCACCAGCATTGGCAAGGTAATGCGGAAGAAATTATCCAGCGGCCCTGCGCCATCCATCGCGGACGCCTCGTACAAGTCATCCGGGATCGCTTTCAGCAGCCCCATGGCCAGAATCATCATGTAAGGATAACCCAGCCAGGTATTTACAATCAGGATCATTGTCTTAGCCAGGAATGGATCGGTAAACCATGACGGACTCAGACCGAACAGCCCTTCTAACACCTGATTAATTTCACCAAAGCTTTGATTAAACAAGCCCTTAAAAATCAGAATCGAGATAAATGCCGGAACCGCATAAGGTAAAATGAGCAACACACGGTAAACACCACGCCCCTTGAGCGCTTCCCAGGATACGACCTGTGCCAGCACCACCCCCACAGCCAGCGTGAAAACAACCGTCAGTCCGGAGAACAAGACTGTCCAGACAAAGATACTGATGAAAGGTCCCTGAATTCCGGGGTCAGTAAAGATACGGGTAAAATTATCCCAGCCAATATTCACGATGAACCCGGGAGAGAGCGGCTGGCCGATAAACTGCCCTGCTTCATCAACCTGCTGATAAAAACCGATTTCCCAGTTCGGCTGATACACAGCCTGGGTTTTCTGATTCACCAGCGTTTCGCCATCACTCTGAAGCTGATAAAGCGGCTCACTGGCTGCAAACTTCCTTAACCCCGACATCGTCAGCTGTTCGCCATCAGGTAAGACAACTGTCAGTGCACTGAGCTGCTGACGATGCTGAATCACCATTTTCAGAGGCGCTTTCCCGGCAGATGGCGCGGATGCAGGGTGAAGATTCAGTGAACCGGGTAATGCGTTCAGATCAAGGCCATCACTGAGATAAATTCCTTCGTCCGTTTCCAGTGCCAACTGATACTGACCGTCGTTTCCGTACAGCGAAAAGTTATACCCTTGTCCTGACTGAAAACTTTGCTCCATCAGAACAGACTGCGCCCGCTCAAAACTCAGCTGATTCGTACCGCTGTAATTGGTGAATGCCAGACTCACTGTATAAGTCAGCGGGAAAATGATGAATAAAATCATGCCGGCAATGCCCGGGAAAATGTAGCGATGGGCATAGGTCCGCTTTCGGGCAAAGACATACACACCCAGTGAGGTCAGAATCAGCGTCAGCAATGCAAACGCATACTCTGAACGCGCATACATCAGAATCATGGCGTAACCATTGATGGCGCTGATTCCCCCCAGCGCTGCCCACTTGAACCAGGTTCTTAATGCAGGCTTGGTTGTTGAATTTTTTGTCATATCGGTAGCGTCAAGCGCCAGTTCGGCAACAGGATGAGACTGCATCAGCATTCCTCGCAGTACGTCAGAGGAAGGAGCAGACGACTGCCTGCTCCGATAGGTAAGTTTACTTGGTCATTCGGTCAGCAACAGTATTCAGTGCTTCATCCACAGACTGACGACCGTTTACAACGTTATTAATTGCTGCTTTTTCTGCATACCAGAAAGAAGACATTTGCGGGATATTCGGCATAATTTCGCCGTTCATCGCATTCCCCATGGTCGCAGCAATTCGTGCATCTGAACTCAGTTCCTCCTGGAAAGCGTTCAGCGCAACCGCGCCCAGCGGTGTATCATTGTTCACTCTACGCAAGCCGTCGCTGGTCAGCAGGTAGTTCTCCAGAAACTCAACAGCCAGGTCTTTGTTTGGTGATGCAGAGCTGATACCCGCAGTCAACACACCGACAAAAGGTTTGGAAGGATTGCCATTCAGTTTCGGCAGCATGGCAACACCATAATTGATGCCGGCTTTATCAATGTTTGCCCAGGACCATGGACCATTAATGGTCATCGCCACTTCACCTTTGTTGAAACCAGCTTCGGCGATGGCGTAGTTCACATCTGGAGCAATGACACCTTTTTCAACCAGACTCTTCACGAAGTTCATTGAACGCTTCGCACCGGCATTATTGACACCCACATCTTTGGCATCATAACCGGATGCGGTAAATTTGAAGGCATAACCACCATCTGCTGCAAGCAGAGGCCAGGTGAAGAAAGGTTCCTGCAGGTTCCACATGATGGCGCGTTTGCCCTGTTTTTTCAGCTTGGCGTCCAGTGCAGCCACGTCTTCCCAGTTCTTTGGTGGTGTTGGCAGTAAATCTTTGTTGTAGATAAGCGACAATGCTTCAACCGCGACCGGATAGCCGACGTACTTCCCGTTATAAGACACGGCATCCCAGGTGAAATCCGCGAACTTGCTGCGGAACTCGTCAGATGGTTTCACTTCAGTCAGCAAACCCGCCTGCGCATAACCGCCAAAGCGATCGTGTGCCCAGAATACGATATCCGGACCGTCTCCCGTTGAGGCAAGCTGAGGGAATTTCTCTTCCAGCTTATCCGGGTGCTCAACAGTCACTTTGATGCCAGTGTCAGCTTCAAACTGTTTACCGACTTCCGCCAGACCGTTGTAGCCTTTATCACCATTAATCCAAATGGTCAGCTGGCCTTCCTCAATTGCTGCATGAGCTGAGACAGAACCAAGTGCGGCAAGGGTGCAGAGTGCGACAGTACTGAGGACTTTCTTCATTGTTATATCCTTCCAGATGGTTATCGTTGCAGCGTGAACTGACAACACATTTTCCAGCCTCTATCATCTATCAGTCATTCTTATAGGGCATCATCCTAAGCGCTACGCCCCCCATCATGGATAGTGAAAAGCGTGATCATCATCATCACGTTCAGTGACCCTGATCTAAAAACGAGCCCTATTCGTGACGGGACGCACATACTACTTGCAATGAAATCATCAGGCAGTACATCAGGTTGTAAAGTGTGATCCAAACACTCATCCCCCCTCATCCCCCCGGGAAGAATCCTTGAAGGAGGATGTTGCCTGAGTCAGTTTTACGCACAATGACAACACCCTCAACATGGCTTGAGCTTGTTCAACTGTAACACTGTCTTTTATTGTTGACTGTTGCTGACATCAGCAGCTTTGATGTCCATTGCTTGGCATCAGCACACTACGGGAAAGCTTGGGGAAGTCTCTCCTGTGGATTATGGGTAGCGACCTTATCAGTAACTGCCGTTCATTTCGGCGCTACCCTTTTTTTTCTTCACCGACTTTTATCGGCACGCCGACCGGCAATGACCACGACGCGGGCTGGAAACAACATATAGAGGTAAGCCGGATGGCGAGTGTCACTTTACGCAATGTTTGCAAAGCTTATGGCGAAAACCTGATATCAAAGAATGTCGATCTGGATATTGCAGAAGGCGAATTCGTGGTCTTCGTTGGGCCTTCGGGCTGCGGAAAATCAACACTGCTGCGCTGTATTGCCGGCCTGGAAGACATCACTTCCGGCGATCTGTACATCGGAGAGCAACGGATGAACGATATTCCGCCGGCTCAGCGTGGCGTGGGTATGGTTTTCCAGTCTTATGCCCTGTATCCGCACCTGAACCTGTTTGACAACATGTCTTTCGGGATGAAGCTCGCCCGGGCAGACAAAGAAGAAATCCGGAAGCGCGTTGCGCATGCAGCCGATATTCTGCAACTGGGTCATTTACTGGAACGTAAACCCAAAGCACTGTCTGGCGGACAGCGTCAGCGCGTCGCAATCGGCCGGACGCTGGTTGCTCAGCCGAATGTCTTCCTGCTGGATGAGCCGCTTTCAAACCTTGACGCCGCACTGCGTGTCCAGATGCGAATCGAAATCGCGAAGCTGCATAAGCAACTGGGCAGCACCATGATTTATGTCACCCATGATCAGGTCGAAGCCATGACAATGGCCGATAAGATCGTTGTACTGGATGGCGGCGCCGTCTCTCAGGTTGGCAAACCACTGGAACTTTATCACTACCCGGAAAACCGGTTCGTCGCAGGCTTTATCGGCTCCCCGAAAATGAACTTCATGAGTGTATTCGTCGAACAGGTGGAAACGGATCGCGTGATGGTGCAGCTTGCCAACGGAACCACCTTCTGGATTCCGGTAGACGGCACAACTGTGACCCGCGGTGACCGCATGTCACTGGGGATTCGCCCTGAACATCTGACGACAGAAGACCAAGGCGATGCCGTCGTTGAAGGAAAAATTCAGGTCGTCGAGAAGCTGGGGCATGAAACTCAGGTTTACCTGAACCTGAAAGGCGTCGATGCCGATTTCATCTTCCGTCAGCCGGATGTGCTGGATGTGGACACAGGTGAGACCCTCAGCGTCGGTATTCCGGCCTACCGTTGTCATTTGTTCCATCGTGATGGCAAAGCGTGCCGTCGTCTGCATCAGGAACAAGGGGTATAACCTCCCCCTAGCGACACATTGAACGGGCATGATTCACGTGCCCGTTTTTTTATTCCTGTTATTTATAAACCCGCAGGATGAACCAATGCGATCGGAATGAGCAGGACCGCTATTTTCAAGTATGATTGTTATTGGGATGTGTCAGGAAGACACCACCTGACACTGATTGCGACACTGTACATGAGTCGGAGGTCACAATGAGTATCCGAGAACGCATTGAAGACATCGAACAACGCCTCACCGCCGCATATCAGGATGGGGACTATCAGCAGGTCCGAATGCTGGAAAACCAGCTGAAAGAAATCCGCGGCCACCAGAGTATCGTTGACGACAGGGAGCCGTACTCGCCGGAAGGTCGCTTCTATCCTGATGATGGGGAATAGCGCCACCAGCATCAATTCCTCCGCCCGGTCAGTCACTCTGACCGGGCTTCTCTTTATCTTGAGCCTGACAATAACGGAAAGAGTTTCATCCTGTCTTAAACGCGCCGGGTTCAGCTGTGCCCTGAATATCCTCTTCGCCTGTTGCTGCATTCAATCGACCGCCTGCAACCATTTCCTTGTCCGATTTGAATAAAGATGTGTCCGATTCGCGAAATACTTTTCGTCCTAAAACCATAAAAATGCATCCAAATCAATCATACAGGACAAAATGTGCGGTCATGAATAAGTTAATGATCACCGCAGCGATCAATGGCGGTATCACCTCAAGACAGAAACATCCCAGCGTGCCCTACACGCCGGACGAAATTGCTGAATCAGCCTATCAAGCCTGGAATGCCGGTGCTTGTATCGCGCATATTCATGCCAGGGATATCCACGGAAAACCGAGTTATGAGAAAGGGATATGGGGAGAGATCGTAGCCAAAGTACGTGAACGTTGCGATATTTTGCTGAACCTCAGCACTTCGTCCTACAACCTTCCTGACGAGATGCCCATCGAAACAGCATGGAACCACGTAGAGTTCCGTCCCGAAATTGCATCTTTTAACTGCGGTTCTGTTAACCATGGCAGTAAACCATTTGTCAACGCTCCTCAGGATTACACTCAACTCGCAGAAGCACTCAAATCACATCAGATTCTCCCCGAAGTGGAGGTTTACCACACTGGCGTCATTTCCGAGGCTAACGCATTGCTAGCGGCCGGATTAATCCCAGAGTCAACCATGTACTCACTTGCCCTGGGCATTCATGGCGGTACCCCTGCCACGCTAAAAAACCTCTTAAATTTGATCGATAACTTACCGGAAAACAGTACCTGGAGTGCACTTGCCATCGGGAAACATCAGTTGCCGATCAATGCGCATACCTTATTACTTGGCGGACATGTCAGAACGGGATTGGAAGATAACGTCTACTACCATCGTGGCGAACTAGCCAGCGGTAATGCGCAGCTGGTTGAGCGAATTGTCCGTTTATCCCGTGAACTGGGCCGGGAAATAGCCTCCCCTGATGATGCCAGAACCATGCTTGGGTTAACGAAAGGACAATCATGATGACAACGATGTACCGTCGGCAGCGACGCCTCAGAGCAACGCCTCATCTTCGAAAACTCGTTCAGGAACACCAGATCGAGATTCAGGATTTAATCCAGCCTATTTTTATCGAAGAGCAGATTACGACAAATAAACCGATCGATGCGCTGCCGGGATTAGTGCGCTATGCAGAACAGAATGTCGCTCAGGAAGTTCGTGAGTTGTACGAACTCGGTATCCGTTACGTGATGCCATTTGGCATTTCGCATACGAAAGACAGCCAAGGCTCTGATACGTGGGATGATCAGGGTTTGCTTGCGCGTATGATCCGAACGATTAAACAGGCATGTCCAGACATGGTTGTGATCCCCGATATCTGTTTTTGTGAATACACGACACACGGCCACTGTGGTGTGATTCATCAGGACGATGTCGATAATGACGCCACACTGGATAATTTAGCCAAACAAGCAGTGACCGCAGCAAAAGCCGGGGCTGACATGCTGGCTCCTTCGACCATGATGGACGGCCAGACACAGGCGATTCGTCAGGCTCTTGATAAGGCCGGATACACTCATGTCGGCATCCTGGCCCATTCCATGAAATATGCTTCTGCATTTTACGGCCCATTCCGCCAAGCGGTGGATTGTGAGTTGACCGGCGATCGCAAAGCCTATCAGGCCAATCCGGCAAACGGCCGGGAAGCCCTGACAGAAGCTTCACTGGATGAACAAGAAGGTGCCGATATCTTAATGGTCAAACCCGGCACACCTTATCTCGACATTGTTCACCGCATCCGTGAAAACACCAACCTGCCCGTTGCCGTGTACCAAGTCAGCGGCGAGTACGCAATTCTGCAACATGCGATACAGGCTGGTCTTGTCGATGAACGGCAGTCGGTTATGGAAACCATGCTCGGCTTCAAACGTGCCGGTGCAGATATCGTGGTGACTTACTTCGCCAGACGCATCGCCCAATGGTTACAGGAAGGTCACAATGTCAGTCAATAGTCGGAATTCAATTCAACCCAACCTGTTTCAGTTAGAGCAATTTGGCCAGCCCATTTCTCCAAAACACCCGGTCGTTATCCTTTTGCATGGCAGAAGGCAAACGACGCAAGACATGCAGAAATTGTATGAAAAGCTGGATATTTCAAACTACACAGTCCTCGCGCCCATAGCGCCGGAAAATACATGGTATCCCCGGGGCTTCATGCGGGAAATCTCGGACAATCAACCTCAGCTCAATGATGCATTGAACTACCTCGACAGCCTGATCGTTTTCTTGGTGGAGTCTGGAATCCCACTCAACCAAATTTCTCTTGTTGGTTTCTCACAAGGGGCATGTATCGCAATGCAATATCTCAAAGAATCGATGAAACCAGTACGTTGTTGCATCGGCTTTACAGGGGGGCTTTTTGGACCAGAGCTCGAACTGAATATTGCAGGATCTGCTGCGCTGAATGATGTGAAAATCTACCTTACAGGGAGTCAGACAGATACCTGGGTACCCGCTCAGCGCGTACAGGACACAGCCCAATACTTTACAACCTGTGGTGCCAACGTTGATGTGAAAATTTTCGACAGTCGTGACCATCTCATTTCCGACGAAGAAATATCTCAGGCACGCGAAGTTTTGACAAGCCAGGAGCTTTGTTATGAATGATGCGTATATCTGCGATTACATAAGAACCCCTATCGGCAAATATGCAGGCAAACTGGCACAATGTCGGCCTGATGATTTAGCCGCTCTGACTTTAAGAACATTGATTGAGCGAAATCCGCATCTAAACGCAAGCGAGATTGATGAGATTGTTCTGGGTTGCGCTAATCAGGCCGGGGAAGATAACCGTAATGTCGCCCGGATGAGCTCATTACTGGCTGGGGTGCCGCAAGAAGTTCCGGGCATGACTGTCAATCGGCTTTGCGCTTCAGGTATGGATGCAATTGCAACTGCAACCCGAGCCATCAAAACTCAAGAAACACAGCTGATGATTGCCGGTGGTGTCGAATCTATGTCACGGGCGCCGCTGGTCATGCCCAAACCTGAGCAGGCCTTTTCGCGTCATGCTGAACTGTATGACACAACAATCGGCTGGCGATTTATCAACCCGAAACTTGCCGCACAGTTCGGCGCGGATTCGATGCCTCAGACGGCAGAAAATTTGGCTCAGAACTTTGGGATCTCCAGAACCGCTCAAGACAACTTTGCGTTCGACAGCCAGAGAAAATACTGCGACGCTCTGGAACGTGGTTTCTATCAGCACGAGATAGTGCCCGTTGAAGTTTCAGTGGGTAAACATCAGGTTGAAACTGTCACCCTGGATGAACATCCGAGACTCACGCTTCCAGAAAAGCTCAGCCAGCTGCGTCCTGTTGTATGCTCCGATGGCACGATTACTGCGGGGAATGCTTCGGGTGTCAATGATGGTGCAGCCGCTCTTTTACTCGCAAGTCGCAGTGCACTGGACCTGCATCATCTCACACCAATGGCGCGTGTAGTGGCTTACGCGACCAGTGGCGTCGAACCGCGTGTGATGGGGATCGGTCCTGCGCCCGCCATTCAGAAAGTCCTGTCGCTCTCAGGATTACAGCTGAAAGACATGGACGTGATTGAAATCAACGAAGCCTTCTCTGCTCAGGTACTTGCGGTATTAAAAGCCTTAAATTTGAATGCAACCGATCCGCGCATTAACCCGAATGGTGGTGCGATTGCACTTGGGCACCCGCTCGGCATGAGTGGCACACGTATTGTCGGTACAGCCGCGCGACAACTTAAAGAATCAAACGGGCGTTATGCATTATGTTCTATGTGTGTTGGCGTAGGACAAGGTGTTGCTATGATCATTGAATCGGTCAATTAAGCTGCATTAATTGAACCGCTTTGGCCAAGTGTCTCCGATGAACACGGTGCACTTGGCTTCTTCCCAAAGCTGGTTATTCATTCCGTGCCGGATCATCTCAAAGTTCATTCACAAGCATGAGCTTTGACGTAACATACGGGAGAAAATCCGGTGATTTGTTTAAAGACGGTTGAATAGCTCGCTTGAGACTGGTAACCAAAATCCAGTGCAACCTGACTCGGTCTGCGGCCATGTAACAATTCTGGAATCGAAAGGTAGACACGGATCAACTTGCGCATTTGCGAAAAGCCTAAGCCAAGTTCTGATTTAAACAGTCTTGATAAACTTCTTGATGCCATCCCTACATCCGCAGCATATTGCTCAATCGGAAGATCGCACTTCGGGTTCAGTAACAACCGCTTGCACACTTGAAATAAGCGCCAGTCTCTCAGGCGGGAAATTTGCTCAATTGCAGCAAATTGTGTATTGAACATCCCCTCATTCTCACGACTGCTCAAGGATAGTGCGTGTGTCACGGTTCCGGCGATGAAGCCATGCTGATCCAGAATGACTTGCTTCTTTATATACAGCTGGTGAACACACCCTGATACATCAATCAATGGCAGACGTAAGCTATATTGCCGCCCGCTCATAATATCTTTCTCATACATCTGATAAAGGCTGGCATAACTTCGCCAAGGCAAGTCATCGTCCGTCAGGCCAAGCATCTGAGCATGTTCACGGATCCCTGTTAACTTCTGATGAGCTTCATTGCAGGCGACAATCTGGTGTTTTTTGTTTTTGACAACAAGATACCCTTCAGGAAAAGGAATGAATGGATTTTGAAGGAAATATTCAATATTCATAGTCGAGCCACAGAAACATCTTGTTACATATATACCACCAGTTTCTTATTGTGTCTCTAGTTAGCACTCAATGCTGTGGGGCAGACACAATCAAATTCATGACAGAGCACAATGTTGATTGGTTCCTGCTCTGTACCTTAGGCTTACACCTTACTTCTCATCCCAGCGAAAACGTGATCTGAAGGGCTTATTTCAAGCACGTTCCCCTTCCTGGACGGAAAATTCGTGATCCAGTGATCAAAAAAGTTCAAATTCAGCATAAAAATTCACCTTCCCCCTACAAAGTGTGATCTCCACACTCATCCCCCCTGCTCCTCCATCAATCAAGGTTATTGAGGAGGATGTTACTGGTCTATGACAGGCGCAGAATGAAACCATCCAAAGCGGACGCCCCTTTGCAGAGGCACTCGGATTCACAGGACCCGGTGCCGTCATTCAGCTGAGGGACGCGATCAACAGAGTGACAAGATCTGTACCAGGTCACTCTGACTGCCTGATTCGGTAATAGCCGGAACGGAGCAAGATAATAAAAAGCGCATCCATCAAGGAGTTTATGCAATGAAACTGAACAAAATTTGTCTGACTGCAGCAGCTGTATCCGCTGCACTGATGTCTGCTGCAACCTACGCAGAAGACGTCGACTTTCACGGTTATATGCGTGCCGGTGTCGGAATCAGCGGTGAAAACGGTGCGCCTGTCGCCTATGAGAAAAACAAAGTTGGCCGTTTAGGGAACGAAAATGATGTTTACGGCGAGCTGGGTTTAGGAAAAGAAGTCTACAACGAGAATGGCAAATCATTCTATGTCGACTCCATGCTGGCAGTTGCAACTGACGGTTCGAACGACTGGGAAGGCCTGGGTGTGAACGACGACGGTTCAGACAACATCGCACTGCGCCAGTTCAACGTTCAGGCAAAAGGTTTCATTGCGGGTGATGCAGACGCCACACTGTGGGCCGGTAAACGTTACTACCAGCGCCACGACATTCACATCTCAGACTTCTACTACTGGGATACATCAGGTGCCGGTGCCGGTATCGAGAAACTGAGTTTTGGCCCGGGTAAGGTGTCCTTTGCCGTCATTCGGGATGACTCCGGTGAAGTCAACGTCAATAACATCGACCTGCGTTATTCTGAAATCAAACTGGCACGCGACCTGAGCCTGGAACTGGGTCTGAACTATGGTCTGGTGAATGAGACAGATGCACAGAAAGCCGCAGAGACCTTCAATGATGGTGCGATGTTCACTGGTGAACTGACTATCGGCAACTTCTTTGGCGGCTTCAACAAATCAACCGTTCAGGCCGGTTCAAACGGCTATGGCGAACAAATGGCCGGTCTGGGCGCGGGGCACTACTTTAATGCGACCTCGAATGATGACGCACTGGGCTACCGCCTGATTAACTGGGGTGTGATTGCGCCTTCAACGTCCTGGGAAATCGGCCACCAGCTGATTTTTGCAAAAACCAGTTTTGACAGCAAAGATGATCACACCATTCTGAGTGCAGTTGTTCGTCCTGAGTACAAGTGGAACAACAACATGAAAACCATCATTGAAGCCGGTTATTATGATGAAGATGATTCTGGCGTCGACAAATCTGGTAGCAAGCTCACTCTGGCTCAGGCATTTACCGCTGGCCCAGGCTTCTGGGCGCGTCCTGAACTGCGTTTCTACGCCAGTTATCTGTCTGACTACGACAATGATAATGCCTTTGGCTCTGGCAACGACACCGAATATAACATCGGTGCTCAGGTTGAAGCCTGGTGGTAATCACCATTGCATTGAGTGACAAAACAGCCAGTCTTCAAAGACTGGCTGTTCTTTTTTCAGCCCTTTAAGGTTTTTCATGAAAATTTCTATTCCAGAACCAACTTTGGGACAGGATATGACTTTGGATCCCGGTGTTCCCCTAGGCTCGACACTGACGGAACAAGGCTGCCACTTTCGTGTACATGCTCCGGACAGCCAGCAATTATTTGTAGCACTGTTCGGAGATAACGGTCAGATCATCGAGACTTTCCCGATGTCACGACAGCCCAATGGTGACTGGTATCTGTACATTCCGTCGCTTCAGGCTGATTCAGCTTACAGTTATTATCAGATCAACCCGGCCACTCAGTCCCGCCAATGGTTGTTGGACCCACATGCGCACAATGTGTTACAGCGTCATCAATTTTCACGCCATCAAACATCGGAGAAGATAACCGCTGGAAACGACGCACCGGAATGGGTTTCACTCACAACATGTCATCACTTCGACTGGCAAACCCGGACACATCCGGGAACCCCGCTGAGCAACACTGTCATCAGTGAAATTCATGTCAAAGGGTATACCAGACAACACCCGGCGATTTCACCTGAACAAAAAGGCACTTATCTGGGGCTGTGTCACCCGGCCATACTCGCCGATTTCAAAGAGAACAACATCACCTGCCTGCAACTCATGCCCATCGCAACAAAAGCAGATGAAAGTCACCTTAAGACAAAATCACTGACGAATTACTGGGGATATAACCCACTGGCATGGTCAGCGCCGGACAGACGTTTTGCCATTGCAGATCCGGTTAAGGAGTGTAAAACCATGATCCGTACCCTGCATAGCCACGGAATCGAAGTCATTCTGGATGTGGTTTACAACCACACCGCCGAGGAAGGCGACGGCGGACCGATTTATCACTTCAAAGCACTGGATCAGCAAACGTATCTGCACCATCAGAACGGCGGCCTGAAAAACTTCACCGGCTGCGGCAATACCGTGGATCTCAGCCATCCGCCTGCACTGGAAGCCGTATTGCAATCATTACGGCATTGGGTTCTGAATTATCAGGTTGATGGCTTTCGTTTTGATCTGGCTGCAACTCTGGGACGGCAGGACGACAGGTTTTGTAAAAACGCAGCATTTTTCAGAGCCATCAACAATGATCCTGTCCTCAGCCAGGTCAAACTGATTGCCGAGCCCTGGGATATTGGCCCAAATGGCTATCAACTAGGTCATTTCCCGGGTCACTGGCACGAGTGCAATGACACATTCAGGGATACCTGGCGCAGTTACTGGCTGCACCGTGCCACCAACGCAGAAATCGCATCCTTGTTGCTTGGTTCACAAGAAAGGTTCCCGGCCTGGAACTGGCCGGAAAAGATGAGCGTCAATTATATCTGCTACCATGACGGCTTTACGCTTCAGGACTTAGTTTCCTACGGCGAAAAACATAACCGTGACAACGGTGAAGACAATCGGGACGGGCACCCGGACAACCGGTCGAATAATCATGGCATTGAAGGTCAAAGCAACGCTCCGGCGATCATTAAAAAACGTGAGCAGCAAAAACGAAACCTGATGACCAGTCTGCTCTTCAGCTTCGGCATCCCACACCTGTTAGGTGCCGATCTACACGCTCACAGCCAGCTGGGAAATAACAATGCATATTGCCAGGATAACGCGATCAGCTGGGTGAACTGGGAAGGTCAAGTACAATCGGGCGATTTCAGGCAGTACTGCCAGTCATTGCTGACATTGCGACAAACAATCATGCCAGCATTCACTCAAGCACTGTCGGCTCAAACTCAGTCCGTCGAAATTCAATGGCTGGATCACTGCGGAGCAAATCTGTCAGAACAGACTTGGGCTGAAAACTCCCCCTTTGCCTGTCTGATCCGCATACCATGCGAAGAAAGTCTGATGTACATATTCAATTCAGGCGAATTGCCCGTGCGTTTTGCTCTGCCGGATTCACACTGGAGATGCCTGACAGATACTGCCGATAGTCGCGTTCTGACGAAAATCTTAAGACAAACCGCCACTTATGTGCGTCCGCATTCAATGATGATTCTCCACCGAGCGCCAGATTGATGACACTCAGTTTTGTTCATGACGCTAAAACCCCGACAAGCCTGCGACCTCGTATAAACTTCAGGGAACAGGCTTGAAACCCAACCACGATAATGATAATAATTATCATTATTTTATTGGGGTGTGGAGCGTTTTATGGACAAAACCAGAGAGCTGTACCGGCAATATTTCCTGGCTGAGGATCGTTTTCTCAACCACCCTCTGATCCCGGGATATGAGCAGGACGTCATCATCGACATGACGCAGGCGGGCATGAACCTGGCCGCTTATTACGGACAACCGACACCCGTCAGAAACCCCTTACTCCAGGAGCTTTTTCTCCGGCGGGTCTTTTTCCATTTGCTGAACACGATCGATAACCGGCATCAGTCGAGAATTTTTCGTCGTATCTGTCTGGATTATCTGCACTGCCCGCTCCTGGCCCTGAAAAAATTCTACGGCGACAGCCACACCGACAAATTCCTTTCTCTGAAACAAAACCTTCTACAGTTACAACATTCGTCCGGATTATAAGGAACCGCTGACATGACGAAAGATTACCGAATTGAAAAAGACAGCATGGGTGAAGTACAGGTTCCCCAGAATGCGCTGTATCAGGCACAGACCCAACGCGCGGTGAATAACTTCCCTGTCAGCGACCTGACCATGCCAGCCCGGTTCATTCAGGCTCTTGCATTTGTCAAACAAGCCGCCGCGAGAAGTAATCTTGAACTGGGCCTGCTCGACAATGATATCGCTCATGCCATTATCGACAGCTGTCAGGAGATCATTGACGGCCATCATCTTGATCAGTTCCCGATTGATGTCTTCCAGACAGGGTCCGGCACCAGCTCTAACATGAATGCCAATGAGGTCATTGCAACGCTGGCATCAAACCGGTCAGGTCTGACCGTCAACCCGAATGACCATGTCAACATGGGACAAAGCAGTAATGACGTTATTCCGACAACCATTCAGGTCAGTGCAGCCATTGCATGCCATGAACACCTGTTCCCGGCCATGGCACATATCAGCAAGACGCTGGATGAAAAATCGGCGGCAGTCGGGCATATCGTCAAAACTGGCCGCACTCATTTGATGGATGCGATGCCGGTGACACTGGCGCAAGAACTGCAGGGCTGGAAGACGCAAATTGAAAAAGCACACCACGGCATTGTTCAGAGTCTTGGAAATGTCACCGCGCTGGCTCAGGGCGGCACCGCGGTTGGTACCGGGATCAATGCAGATCCGAAATTTGCTGCAACCTTTGCCAACAACTTGTCCGTTTCTGCTGAAATACCTTTCAGCTGCAGTGATAACTTTTTCTACAACCTGAGCAGCCAGGACGCCATTGTGGCCTTATCCGGACAGCTGAAAACAGCTGCCGTCGCCATGATGAAAATTGCCAATGATCTGCGCTGGATGAATTCCGGACCGCTGGCTGGTTTAGGCGAAATAGAACTGGAAGCCTTACAGCCCGGATCATCCATCATGCCCGGTAAAGTCAACCCGGTGATTCCAGAGGCGGCAGCCATGGTCTCTGCACAAGTCATCGGCAATGATTCAACCATCACAGTGGCAGGACAATCCGGGAACTTCCAACTGAATGTGATGTTGCCTGTGATTGCTTATAACCTGCTGCAAAGCATTGAACTGCTCGCAAACGCATTCACCCTGCTGGCGGATAAAGCCATTGCCGGTTTTCATGTCCGTGAGGATAAACTTCAGGAAGCACTGGCGAAAAACCCAATTCTAGTGACGGCACTGAATCCGGTGATCGGCTATTTGAAAGCGGCTGAAATCGCTAAAAAGGCTTACAAAGAGAAACGGGATATTCTGGATGTTGCTGAAGAGGAAACTGAACTGACGCGCAGCGAACTGGAAAGTTTACTGGATCCGCAGAAGCTCACAACAGGCGGCGTCGCTCATTAAGAACATAGTCTCAAGGGTTTACCTCAGTAAACCCTTGATTCCAGCATCTCAGACAATAACTGCGGACGGCCAAGATAGAATCCTTGCATATAGTCGACCCCCAGCTGAGTCGCTACTTCCCGCCCTTCCTCGTTTTCTACGCCTTCCAGCAACAATTTTGCGCCGAGTTCCTGAGCCAGTTTCACAACCTGAATCAGCGGCTGCGTGTCTCCGGCCAGATAACCGGCCAGCAAAGAGCGATCCACTTTGATCATATCCGGGTTTAACAAACGCGCCCGGCGTTCTGACGAAGCTTTCACGCCATAGTCATCGATCGCAATTTTCAAGCCCTGTGCCCGCATCTGACCCAGCACCCATTGAAGCTCGTGATTACATGAACAATCGTGTTCAAGTAACTCGACATAAACCTGACTGGACATCAAACCGAAGTCATTAAACTTTTCTGCAGAAGCTTGCCTGTTATGAGCCAGCAGCACATCAGGCATCATATTAATGAAGAGGAAATGGGCAGGAAAAAAACTGGCAAAGTTTTTCACATGAATTGCTCGTGCCAACCGATCCAGGTTGACCTGGTCTGTCATGTCGAGATATTCAGAAGTAAAAAAAGGCTCAGTTTTCAGTTCTTCACCAGCCTCATTAAAAACCCGGGCCAGTGCTTCATAGCCAAAAAATTCACCATGAACGGTATGGATCGGCTGAAATGCGGTTTTGATTTGATAGGCATCGTACGCTGCACTAATACTACCGTCAGATTCCGTTCTCAGGTGCATATCAATGTCTTTGATTGTGGCGATAATTTTGCTCACATTTATCTCTTCACACGATGAATGAAATGGCATACGCTCATGAAAGCTTGCACTCCTGCCTGCATACTCACGTAAAACCGCCGAACTATATAGAGAGTGGCGACCAAAAACTGTCTCAAGATTGAGACATGTGAAGTTTATGCACTCATGCTGGGAAAAATGTCACAAAAAAGTTAATTTTTCTGATTTATCTATCGCGAGATGACTTCAAACCGACATTTCACTGAAACATTCGTGTCATGGTTCGCACATAATCTTACCCCTTAAATCTGAAGGAAAGGAAAGACACGTTGTTATCCAACATTCAACCCATCACAAAATTACCCAATCTTGCCATCTTCGATTTAGATGAAACCCTGATTGCCGCAGATTCGGCTTCATTGTGGGTAAAATTCCTTGTCGACAAAGGACTGGCATCTGAGCATCTGCTCGAACAAGAGCAGGCACTGATGCAGGATTATGCGAAAGGCAAGATGGATATGCAGTCCTATATGACTGCGACGCTTGCGCCGATTTCAGGTAAATCTGAACTGGATCTGGCGCCAATGATTCGTGAATTCGTCGAACAGCGCATTCAGCCCGCTATTTTTCCTGATGCCTCTGAACGAATCACCTGGCACAAAAAGCGCGGTGATACTGTCATTATTATCTCTGCGACCAGTGAACATCTCGTTAAACCAATCGCTGAATTACTCCAGGTTGATGATGCGCTTGCGATTCGGCTTGAAACCATTAACGGCATTTATACCGGCAGCACCACCGGTACGCTGAGCTATCGTGAAGGGAAAGTCACGCGATTGAAGGCATGGCTGCAGGATCAGTCAACCCAGTTTCACAGCCTGTATTGCTATACCGATTCAATGAACGACCTCCCACTTCTCCAGGCTGTTGATTTCCCATTTGCAGTCAATCCGGATCCAGCTTTAGCCCTGCATGCTCAAATACAGGAGTGGACAATTATGAATTGGCGCCATGAAAATGACATCCAGCGCTAATTGCATGATTAAAAAGCACAAAATTGCTCAACAGCCCTCCGTCTGAGAGGGTTGTTATATCTGGTTACAAATTTATCACTCTTGACTTCGGCCGATTACATCACGATTTCATTGGCTTTTTCCGACTTGTTCAATTTCTTCGAAGAGCTTGTTCAACATAATGCACTGATTTTTGAAACATTTGCCTCTAGAATAGGGAAGTAGTTCTCATTCAGGATATCCGGATACATGAAAAAAGAGGTCACGCATTACGATTGGGTCTCCATTACCCTGCATTGGCTCAGTGCTGTCGTCATTATCGGACTCTTTGCGGTTGGCCTATGGATGGTCGATCTCAATTATTATTCTTCTTGGTATACCGTTGCACCACACTGGCACAAATCTATCGGCCTGAGTCTGATGGCTGCGACGCTGTTTCGTCTTCTTTGGAAAACCATCAAGAATCAACCTGAAATTATTGGTTCCGGACTGGAAAAAATCTCCGCGAAATCAGCGCATGCCGTCATCTATATTTTACTGTTCGGATTGTTTATCAGTGGTTACCTGATTTCGACCTCTGATGGTCGCGGTATTGAAGTTTTCAACTGGCTGACGGTTCCGTCGATGGGAGAATTGTTCCTGGATCAATCCGATATTGCTGGAGAAATTCATGAATATCTGGCTTACACCCTGATTGGACTGGCACTGCTCCATGCAGTGGCGGCATTCAAGCACCACTTTATTCATAAAGATAATACCCTGAAAAAAATGTTGGGAGTGAAGGAAAAATGAAGAAGCATCTTACCGCTTTAAGTCTGGCTGCGGCCCTGGTTGTTCCGGGAATTGCCAATGCTGCAGATTACATGATTGATAACAAAGGTGCGCATGCATCCGTTAACCTGAAAATCAGCCACCTGGGCTACAGCTTTATTAAAGCGCGTTTTAATACTTTTGACGGTAATTTCAGCTATGACCCTGAGAACATCAGTGCTTCAAAAGTTAAAGTGAATATTGATACCACCAGCTTCGATTCAAACCAGGCTGACCGTGACAAACACGTTCGCAGTGAAGATTTTCTTGAAGTCCGCAAATTCCCTAAAGCGACGTTCACCAGCACCAAAGTGACCGACAAAGGCAATGGAAAACTGGCGATTGACGGTGATCTGACACTGCGAGGCCAAACCAAACCAATCACAATTGATGCAGAATTTGTAGGTGCAGGTAAAGATCCATGGGGCGGTTACCGCGCAGGATTTACGGGCACAACCCGCATTGAACTGGCTGATTTCGGCATTCCGGTCATGGGCACGTCAAGCTATGCGGACATGGAACTGCATGTTGAAGGTGTTCGTCTGTAATCCTGATATGACGCCATATCAAGTGCTGAAAAATCCGGCCTTATACAGCCGGATTTTTTTCATGCTCACTCAAAACATGGCAATGCCTAATGCCCGTTTCACATCAAGTAACACGCCTTGGCTGACTTCATTGGCTTTCTCCGTGCCGGCTCTGAGGACCTCAACCAGCATCGTTTTATCTGCCAGTAACTTTTCGCGCTCTTCCCGGATAGGCGTCAACATAGACTGCAAACAGTCTTCGAGAATTTGCTTTGTTTTTCCGTCACCTAATCCCCCCTGACGATAGTGGGATTTCAGTTCCTCAACAAACGTTTTGTCCGAATGAAAGGCATCCAGATATGTAAAGACGATATTTCCTTCAACCTGCCCCGGATCTTCAATACGCAAATGATTCGGATCTGTGTACATGGCTTTCACCGCTGCTCTTATTTCATCAGCTGTAGCTCCCAATGGAATGGCCGTCCCCAGCGATTTCGACATCTTTGCTTTACCATCAACGCCGGGCAATCTTGGAAAATGGCTCAACAATGCCCGACACTCACAAAGAACCGGTTCGTGAACAACTGAATTAAACCGGCGAACAATTTCATTGGTCTGCTCTATCATGGGCAATTGATCATCACCAACCGGCACTTGGGTCGCACGAAATGCTGTAATGTCAGCCGCCTGACTGATTGGATAAGTTAAAAATCCGGCAGGTATAGTTTTTCCGAATCCCCGAAAGTGAATTTCGTTCTTAACCGTCGGGTTCCGTTCCAGCCGGGAAATCGACACCAGGTTCGAGTAATACATGGTTAATTCAGACAAAGCCGGTAATGCAGACTGAAGACAAATCGTTGTTTTGCAGGGATCAATCCCCACAGCCAGATAGTCTGCGACAACATTCAGAATATTGTCTGAGATTTTTTTCGGGTTCTGACCGTTATCGGTCAGCGCCTGTAAATCTGCAACCAGAATGGTTTGTTCATGGGTATGCTGAAGTTTGATCCGTTGCTGAAGCGAGCCGATAAAGTGCCCTAAATGTAATGGACCGGTCGGTCTGTCACCGGTAAGAATGCGTTCTTTCATCTTGAGTTTCCTTGAATAAAGCCAGTCTACGGCAGCCAAAGGAAACATCAGATCGGAGACATTGCGTTCATTGGCTGCCAATTCCGGCGGCAAATGAACGTAAAAATTCAGTGCCGCTCCTTCAGGAGCGCCACCAGCGAATTGATAAGGTGAATTGAGGAATATTTGAGTTCATGCTCAACACACTAACGGCATACTCAATGGATTGCAAGCACGGCTGCATGGCCGTACTTGCCTGTTATACCGCTATATGTGTAAACAGAGAGATCAATAAATGACCACACTGCTGTTTAGGTCAACGTCAGTGGTTGCCATCTGAGGATTTCTAAGCATTAAACCACTGGCCCCGATCGCAACAGCACTGCCATCCTGATTGAGATCAATCGCATGACCAAAATAAGCATCACTTTTTATTTCAGTCGCACGCAGTGTGACACTGTGCTGCCAGTTTTGCTGTTCATCTGACTTGTAAAGATAAGTTGTACCTGCTTTGATGATTTGAGTTCCCGGATTGTCCGGATCAGCCACATCTGTAGTAATTGCTCCAATGGCAATCACTTTACCATTCTGGCTGACACTCAGTCCACGTTGACCAAAATCACTGTATTTATCCTGCTGTGGATCAGAAATTTCTGTACTAAGTATCCAAGAACCCGAAGACGTTCGTTTGTACACCCGAACTACCCCTGTGACATCCCCTTTTCTGCCAGGCATCGTAATCGCCAATGTATCGCCACGGCTGTCCATATCAATTTCTGATCCGAATTCAGCAACAGGTTCCCTTGCTCCTTTCAGAATTCCTTTGAACTGCCAGTGACCTTCTGCATCTTTTGAATAAGTAAATACTTCACCATAGCGGTATGTGCCACCAGAATAAGGCATTCCGACGACAAGTTGTGTTCCAGCGCCATCCATCGCCATCGCGTAACCATAGCCAGCCCCTCTTTCCAATCCTGCTGCTTTCAGATATTGGTTTTCAATCCAGCTGCCATCGGATTGACGTTCGAACAAATACACCCCTCCCGTATCTGCTCTGGAGTTATCAAACGGATCATCGGTTGTCGCGGCATCGTGACCTATAGCGGCAATGGCAAGCGTTTTTCCGTTGCCACTGAGTTCAACCTGTCCACCGAAGTAATCCCATAAATCCAGGCTGGAAGAACTTTTGATGTACGCTGCTTCCTGCCATTGACCATCATCATTTGATTCGAAAATATACACAGCTCCAACGGCATCATTCATATTTTGCGTCGGTTGGCCAACGAATGTTGACTGTTCGCCACTTGCCCCGACTGCCAGTGTTTTTCCATCATCCGACAAGCTGATACCGATACCAAACCAATCGTAGCCATCTCGATTGCTGGCAATAATCTGAACCGGATCTTTCCAGTAACCAGCCTGATCACGTCTGTAAATGTAAACGGCACCCGCATTTTGTTCAAAAAATGACTCGCTGATATTATCAAACGGCGCAGCAACTGCAATGGTGTTGCCGTCCGCACTCATACTAACATTGGCTGCAAAGATCGATTTTTTTTGGCTGTCAGATGGGAAATAGACCCTGGCTGTTTTAATCAGGTCTGAAACCGGAAGTGCCATCAGGTTGGAATCGGTATAACCGTCTGAATTAATTGCGCGGATGAAATACTGGGGTTGTGTCAGTGCCTTACTGTTTTGGAGGGTGAGGATCCGTTCAAGACCCGTGGTTTCGCCAATGGCTGTACACTGACGCTGCTCTTCAATGCAGATCTGATAGCGCTCTGCTCTTTCTGATGGCTGCCAGGCAAAACTGATCCTTCCGGACCCTTCCTGCTCAATCGCAACATCCGTCAGATTAAATGCTGCCGGAGCATTCCCCTTTTCGCCGCCACCGCCGCAGGCTGCAATGCCAAGTAAGGTGGCAATTGAAATTCCCCAGATTTTTATCGTATTGTGTTTGCTGGTCATGCCTGATTCCTTGATTATTTGTCCCTGAATGCTTATTTATGCATTTTGTTTCATTCATACTGACTGTTGACTGAATCAGAAGCAAGTCATCATCCCATCCTATTTTGTAAATTCACTCTTTCTTAGTTTGGATCGGTTGAACGCGCGTAACTTGTATAAAATGCTTCAAGCGTATGCTGACCATACACAGGAGCCACCATATCCTGAGCGGTCGCAGCCGCAAAAAACTCAACCGGGCCGGCAACTTGCACAGGCAACAAGCGAGCGACAGCCAGGACCCCCTTCCGTAACCAGTCGGGCAGGCAGGTGATTTTTTCAGGTTGTTGCAATACACGAAATGCAACTTTTCCAATTTCCCGGTGGGTGAGGATTTGCGGTCCACCGACATCCAGTTCTGTATGATTGGAATTGATAGCTTCTATACAAAAATTTGCCAGATCATCCCCATGAATCGGGTTCAGTTTCAGTTGCCCGGTTCCAAAAAGATATACACGCCCCCGCTTGGCCATCTTGTAGAACTCTGTCATATCCGAGAAAAATCCGTTTGGACGGATAACACAGGGACTCGCGATAGTGGAAATCAGCAGGCGATTTGCAAATTGCTCTTTTGCTTTCAATAACCGAACGGTCTGAAATTTGGGTGCATTGAAAGCTGAAATATAGATAAATCGCTTCACACCCGAGCGTTCTGCTTCCAGTAACAAATTCAGATTGGCCTGATAATCAACGTCCATATAACTCAGTCCATCTCGCTGACGGGTGATCCCAACGCAGGAAATCACAACCTCAACACCTTCACAGCATCCTTTCAGTGACGCTGGTTCGGTAACTTGTGCAATACGATCTGTTCATCGTAAAGCCCCATTGCTTTCAGCTTCTCAGGACTCCGTGCTAACGCCTGGAAATCATAACCGTGCTGTTGTAATTGCTTTGTCAGGTGCATCCCAAGATAACCCGTTGCACCGGCCAGTAATATTTTCGAAGAACTTGTCATGCACCCGACTCCCGCTCCAGTGCGTTGAGAAAAAATTGTGTTCTGATGAGCACGTGTTGTTCAAGCTGTGCCGGGGACAACGGCATATGTCCCGTGAACCGCAGTTCATCATAAAAATCACTTTTCCAGAGCTGAAACAGCATGTCAGCCAGTTGCGCAAGCGTGAACGACAGTGAATTCACGCCTGACTGCGACAAAATATCGCTGATTTCACTGACCACACGCTGGGGACCGTGACGAAACAATTCTTCCTTTAACCCCTGAAATTTAGGTCCTGCCGCGGCAATTGCGTTATCAAATGCAATCACACTGGGCTGACTGATCAGCACCATCACTTGTGTCCCTAACCGGACCAGTTTCTGTTCAGGACTGAACTGCCCAAGTGATTGCATTTCAGAGAGAGAACGCTCAAGCGCAGTTTGTGTGAAACTTTCGACATAAGCACTGATCACGCCTTCGAGGTTAGTAAAGCGCCGATATAAAGTGACTTTCGACACTTTGGCTGTACTTGCAATCCGTTCAATGGAAAGACGGGCGATTCCTTCAGCCGCCAGTATTTCGTCAATGGCTGAAAAAATCTGCAATGTCTTTTGGGAATCAACTGGCCGCCCGGCTAAACCGTTACGAGTTTCTGTGTTCATCACGATCTTCTTTGTCAACAATCAGGGTGAAAATATAGCCACCATAATTATGAAACGCAATCGTTCATTAATTGTTTTTCTGCTGATTACCGGGTTCGCAATGATCCACATGGCCCCTCAAATTCAAATCATTGCATGCTGTCTGAAATGCAAGTGCCTCAACCCAGGTCTGTTCAGATAAGACATCCAGTGGGAAAAGAGAAATGAAAACAGTCATCGCTGCCAGCTTACTTCTTGTCAGCCCAATTACTCCTGCACAAACTTGGCAACATTCTGGCCCCCCAGCGCAGGTCATTGAGCTGTTTACGTCACAAGGCTGCTCCAGTTGTCCGCCGGCCGATCACTTCACCAGCGCTTTGAAACAGAAATATCAACTCTGGGAAGAGATCCTTCCAGTCGTCTATCATGTTGATTACTGGGATTCACTGGGTTGGAAAGATACATTTTCAAAGCCAGAATACAGCCTGAAGCAGCGGCTCTATCATCAGTACAGAATCTTAAGCGGCGTCTATACGCCGGGATTTGTGATTGACGGCAAGGAGTGGCGTGGCTTTTTCCGCAGGCAGCCGTTACCGGCGCACAATTCCCGAGCTACAGAAATTCTGAAACTCACCCGAAATGGAAATACATTTCAGCTCGATTACAAAGGCAAAGGTCGCTTTATTGCTCAATTAGTCATTCTGGCGATGGATGAGCAAACTCAGATAAAGCGGGGTGAAAATGCCGGAAAAAATCTTGTGTATGACCATATTGTCCTGAGTGATTCCCGTAAAGCCTCAGAATCCACCTGGACTTTCACGCAGGTTGAGATTCCACTCAATGCGGATGCTGTAGCTGTCTGGCTCACCAGAGAAAACAGTTTTGTCCCGGTACAGACTGTCGCCGGATGGCTGGAAAAGTAAGCAGACGAATCAGTGACGTCAGTTCAGCCATGCAAACACCCGATGGCGTTAAAATCCACGGGTGTCTGCAATGTTCAATGTTCGGTTAACGGGTGATTAAGGCAATCATCTCATTCATTACCGCATGCTCATGGAGAAAGAAATGACCTCCAGGAAAATGATGAATATCCGGTGATTCAGTAAACCCATTTTCCCACTCAGCCAGTTCCTGTTCTGAGATTTCATCCTCCAGACCGGCAAGAACAGTCGCAGGGACAGCCAATTGACGTGTTTCTTCAGAGCAGTATTGTTCAACAAGCTGATAATCAGATTTAATAAATGGCGTACACAGTGCCATCAACTCCTGATTGTTCAGAATCTCTTCCGGAAAGCCCCCTTTTCTTTTCAGCTCGTTGATAAATTCATCATCATTGAGGTGGCTGATGAGTTTCGCCCGATTTTTTTTCCAGGGTGACTTTGCCGCAGAAAAAAATGCTTTCACCGGCACATGCGGGTTCTCTAGATGCAATTTTCTGACAACTTCATAGGCAATAAGCGCACCCATGCTATGGCCAAAGAGAATCAATGGTTTTTCTAAGTGTCCCTGTAAACCACCCCAGATATCCTCAATATACTCCTGCATCGTGATACAGCCAGGTTCAGCCATACGCTGCGACCGCCCGGGAGGCTGATAAGCTAACAACTGGACATGGCGGGGCAACTGCGCCACCCATGGATGAAATATTGCTGCACTTCCGCCCGCAAATGGAAAACAAACAAGATTCACTTCCGCTGTCGGGTTTGGCTGATAACAAATAAAGCGACCACGCATACGTATAACATCCTTTTTAAAACCGAGTTCTTTAATTTTCTATCGCGAATCAGAATGAAGACTGAAATGAAATGATGAAAACAGATGATTTATATTCCCCATTCATCAATGTGATTCCCATGAATATTTCAAACAGACAAAAACGACTCCCATTTCACCACAGGAAGTACAAAGCATAACGTGTTTATTTCACGAATATCAATCCATGCTGAAATAGAAAAAAGCCAGAGCAAAATGCTCTGGCCATCAATTCATTGATTCGAAGGATACTCACCTTCTTTTTTCTGACGGGATTGCCTGATCGTCCAGTGTTCATTGGGATCATAGTTTTCGTCACACAGATCAATTGAAAATCCCATATCGACAATTTCTTTCAACGTAAGATTGTCTGCCAGGTGAGCAATATCGCCAGTTCTATTCCGTAATTCCATAACCACACCTATCTCAGAGTTCAACGTCCTCAGCATTCCATGCGTTTCACTGCACCGGGTTCACAGCCCCTTCCCTGTATGCCTTTTGACTATAACTATAGCTGTATTCAACGCACTCCGGCGACATTCCAAGCGCATTCAGCTCCAGATGACCCGCTATATAAAAGCCCAATCTTCCCCCGCATAATCCGCGCCACGAGGTCATTTGGGACAACAGATTTCTCCTGAACCGGGAAAAAGCTGGATCAGCCTCAAAGTTCAAGTACTAAGAATAAAATCAATACGATGAATTCCTTTTGCCAGAACCACAGGCTACTATAATCGGATTAAAATCTTGTCCTCTTCTGTTGCAACAGAAGACAATTTGACGGGTGGAAAAGGGAAGCTGCAATGCTCAAAACCGCAACCAATCAATCTCAGGGGATGCTGCTTTTTCGGCTGAATTCCCGGCAACTGTTTGCCATTGGCACACTGAAAGTGAAAGAAATCGTTCCTTTTACGCCTTTAACTGCTATTCCGCAATCCCATCCAACGGTTTTAGGAGCAGCCAGCCTCCGTGGTGACACCTTGCCGGTGATCGATATGGCTAAGGCCATCGGTTACCCTGCGCTCACACCGGAAGAACTGAAGCAATGCTATATCATTATCACCGACTGCCGCCGCCGGCTGGTTGGTTTTCTGGTTCGAGGGATCAACAAAATTACAGAGTGTAACTGGCATAACATTGACGCCCCGCCGCCATCGCTGGGCCGAAACATCTTTGTTACCGGTGTGACAAATATTGAGAACCAGCTGGTTCAGTTATTAGATATTGAGTTGTTGTTGTCTAAAGTGTTTCCTGATTCTCCTGAAAGCCTTCATCCGGTTCTGACCGATGTTCAGCGCGAAATTCTGCGCCCGCTGAAAATTCTGCTGGTAGATGATTCTGCCGTTGCCCGCCGCCAGCTTTGTCAGGCAATGGACAGCGTGAGCATCCCTTATCACATCGCAACTACCGGGACTGACGCCCTCAGAATGCTGAATCAGGCTGCCGACGCAGGTCACCCCTTTGAAATTCTGGTCAGTGACATTGAAATGCCGGGACTGGATGGCTACGAGCTGGCATTTGAAGTCCAGAACAGTGCCAAACTGAGTGGCACCTATATAATCCTGCACACATCGCTGTCGAGCGAAATCAGTGTCTCTCAGGCACATCAGGTGGGTGCCCATGAAGCACTGACTAAATTCGAAGCGAATGAGCTGATTCATGCCATGTTAAGAGGTGCGCATCAGCATCAGGAAAATGTGTTGACTGAAGATCAAAAAAATTATGTCGAATAATCCAAATTAACAGAATGCTGACATTCACTGCGGCAGCTATGGCACAGTTGCCGCTATGAGCAATATTCATCTTTCATTGACGGAACCCACATGTTTCAGCGCATCATTTTCAGTGCCATTCTTCTCAGCGCCTCTGGCTCAGCTTTAGCCAATCCTGAACTGCTTGCCCCTGATGAAGCAAATCATGGTTACTTTCAATTAGTCGAAACCATTGAAGTCAAAGGTGACATCGACGACAGCATTGCCCAGCTGGTGAAGAAATCTTTAAAAAATAAAACCGGCCAGTTCTACACCATAGACACCATTAAAGAAGATACACAAAAAGAAACGCTGACCCTGGTGATCAAGCTCTACAATGAACCCACAGGGATGATGACCGACCATCTGGCAGCATAATCATCACACTGCCATTTCCGCTGCTGTATCAATCATGTAATTCCGCTGTTGCCCGGTTTCTTTTGTTGCCGGGCGATGAAAAGAGTAAGATGTGGGTTTCCTCAACTTCACAGGCTGACTCTATGAAATACCAGTGGATATTGTTTGATGCTGACGAAACACTTTTCCATTTCGATGCTTACAGCGGCCTCAAACTGATGTTTTCCCGTTTTGAGGTTGATTTTACCCCTGAGCATTTCTCTGAATATCAACGTATCAACAAACCACTTTGGGTGGACTATCAAAACGGTGATATCAACGCTGAGCAAATCAAACACCTGCGTTTTGAATACTGGGCTTCCAAGCTCAATGTCACGACAGTCACTCTGAACAGCGCATTTCTTGAGGCGATGGCAGACACCTGTTCATTACTGCCAGGCGCGGCTTCAATGCTGGAACGGCTGAATCCGCACGTAAAAATGGGCATTATTACCAACGGGTTTACTGAACTTCAGGATGTCCGTTTACGCCGGACCGGGGTCACAGATTACTTCTCTACATTAATCATTTCAGAACAGGTCGGCGCAGCCAAACCAGCCCCTGAGATTTTTGATTACGCGCTGAATGCGATCGGTAACCCAGAACGCAGCAAAGTGCTCATGGTCGGTGACAATCCGCATTCAGACATTCTGGGGGGCATCAATGCAGGCATGGATACCTGCTGGCTGAATCATCATGATCACGAGGCACCGGAAGGTATTCGTCCGAGTTATATCGTCAGCCACCTGGATGAGCTGTCTTCACTCTTACTGAAAGACGTACAGTAAAATTCAGCCCTGATTGAAAAGATTTTGCTGAAGAGATTCCAAAAATAACAAAGCGCACCCTGGGGTGCGCTTCTCGTGTCTGGTTTCCAGCTGAACGTGAATCGTTACTTACTGGAGGCTATGTCGTGAAATTTTAATTACTCGTAGTCGAAATCCATGTACTCACCGCTGTCCTGACGCTGGCGCGATGGGCGGCGTTTTTTCTTCCGCGCCTGCTGATTGTAATCAAAAAAGTCATCATCAAAATCACTCTTGAGTTTGGACTTCGACCCTTTGCGGAACTTCTCATCTAACTTTGCCATGCTTGTTTCCTGACACACAACCAGATAAAAACATTGAGGATGTTGGGCCACCCCAAACCGGGCTGACCATCACCACTAAGCATAGGGGAACAATTCAAAAAAACACAAATGCTCAGCGGTATGACAAGAAAGTCGGTTCATTCGCTGCACATAGCCAATACAGCGAGAGCTTGAATTCACCAGAACCGCCCTCCTTCCAGCAGCGAGACTAATGCAAAGCCTGAATCTCTGTACAACAAGATATTTTAATCATGACAACAAAATATTTTATTCAGAAAACTGTGCTTATACACTTTCACTAATCTCACTGAACGCAACGTCCAGCAAGCGATCCAGCAACTCAATTTTCTCGTTGTCATCGCGCCAGATCAGATACAAAGTTTGCTCCATCACGGGTGCATTCTTGACGACATAAAGCTCCCCTGCTTCAACACTGTGAGCAATCACAGGCGATGGCAGATAACCGACACCACCATTATTCAGCAAATGCTCCAGCGCCATCTTGCTTGAATGGGTATGCAGTATCGGTGTTTTCTGTAACTCATATATGCGGCTATGCTCTACCGCGAAACGGGTTCCCCAGTCCAGATAAACTAAAGGCATATCTTTGACACCTGTCATATCACAATCCGGCATATGACAAACCAGTTGTAACTGATACTCCCTGACTTTATTGACAATCAGGTTGTCAATCTTGGGCGGTTCACTGGTAATGACCACATCAATGCTTTTATTCAGAATCTGTTTCGCCAGCCCCTGTCTTGAAACCGTCTCGAGTCGCAAAGCTAGGTCCGGAATCGCGCCATAGATGCGGCTGATCCAGTCTGAGATGCCATCAAACTCCCACACCAATGCCGAAGCCCCCAGCGTTATCTGATTATTACAGGAGTCTGATAAAGCAACATCCTGCCTCGCACGGCTCCAGGTCTGTAAAATCGCCTCAGCATAAGGCTGCAGCCGCTCACCGGCTGCCGTGAGGTGAACATTCCCACGCTGGCGAGAAAACAAAGCATTACCCAGTTGTGATTCGAGCTGCCGTATCCGAAAGCTGACAGCCGACTGCGTCAGATATAAATTGTCGGCAGCCCGGCCAAAATGCCTTGTTTTGGTGACTTCAAGAAATGTTTTCAGTAATTCGGTGTCCACAAGTTAACCCGTATATATAGAAGAAGGGACTCATGGCGATACTACACTGAGCGACCCGCACTTATCATTAAAAAGTTTTATCGTGACGACGAAAAACCTTTGATTTACAACTCGACAAACCTGAAAGAATATCAGCGCAAATCTCACATGGCAGGTGATCAGATGAGAAGTGTAGGCAAATTTTACGACGATAAAAATTTCCCACGCGGCTTTAACCGCTCAGGCGTATTCACACTCAGCGAAGCCAATATTCTGGAAAGTTACGGACGTACCATGCGTGGTATCCAGGAAGGTTTGCTTCAGCCTGAAAACCCGGAAGAAGTGCAGTTTTTTGCTGAAATTACAGGTCAGCAGGAAATTGCATCAGATTTCGCGAAGTGCTGGATGAAGTACCTGAAACAGACATCCACCAAGGTACGTAGCTATACCTTGTGCAATTCTCCTCGCAAATCTTCGGCGAACAGCTTTGAAGATGACAGCGATGATAGCGGCGGTAGCGATGAGGATATGGATTACTGAGTAATCTGTTGACTATCGCCATAGCAAGATGCTTTACCGAGCCATTCGCCTAATAGCGCGTGGCTCTTTTCTTTTTTGCCCCATGCAACCGGGCAATAAACTGGTTTATAGAAATGAAAATTTGTTTCGTGATGTACCCTTGGCACAAAGTAGAACCGGAAACCGACTCTACTCTACGATTGATCCATGAAGTTGCCAGTCGTGGCCATACTGTTGCTCTGACAACGCCTAGTAACCTGACCATGCGTGACAGTATGGCAATTGCCTTTTGCCGAGTGCTGAAAAAGACAATCGTTTCCAACAATGTTCCAAGCTTTTACCGGAAAGCAGAATTCCGCAAAGCCGAACTACCTCTGGCAGGGTTTGACGCCATTATCATGCGTGCTAACCCGCCGCTGGACACGATGGCGCTGAACTTCCTGGACTCGGTACGTGACGATACTTTCATTTTTAATGATATTGACGGCCTGCGGGTTGCCAATAACAAACTTTACACGGCTTCCCTGCCTGACCCGAACCGTGAGTTCATTCCGGTCACTCACGTTTCCAAAAACCGTGAATATCTCGAGCGTGTGCTGGAAGAGAACCCGAATGACCGCATGATCATGAAACCGCTGAACGGTTACGGCGGCAAAGGCGTGATTCTGGTTGAGAAAAGCGCTAAATCCAGTGTGCGTTCTTTGCTCGACTTCTATATCGGCGATGACCACAACTATGTGATTTTGCAGGATTACATTGAAGGCGCTGAACAAGGCGACGTGCGCATCATGATGCTGAATGGTGAACCTATTGGTGCAATGAAGCGTGTTCCGGCAAAAGATGATGTCCGTTCGAACATTCATGCCGGTGGTCAGGAAGTGAAGCACACGCTGACCAAACAGGAACTGCGCCTGTGTCGTCATATCGGCCCGAAACTGGTCCGTGACGGCCTGTACTTCGTCGGTCTGGATGTGATCAACGGCAAACTGGTTGAAGTCAATGTACTCAGCCCGGGCGGGATTACCCGTATCAACCGCCTGAACCGCACAAAACTGCAACGTGAAGTAATCGACTTTGTCGAGAGCGTTGTGAAAGCGAAAGATGTCAGCATCGCGCGTAAAAATAAATTCAGACAGGTTATCGAAGATGCGGCAACTAGCTGAGCATGAAGTGCTGGCACTAATCCAGCAAAATATACCTTTTGAAGCTCAGCTGGCTGATGGCAGTCTGACCATCCGTATTTCTGAGTACCAGCCGTTTGTGGCAACAGCCATTCATCACGGCAGCAGAATGCGTCCTGAACTGGTGGCCAAGTGCCACCTTTCTGCACAGGAAAGATATTTCGAAGAAGATCCTTATACAGGTGAGTTTGTCGCATCCATGCCGATTGTGCTGCAGGGCGAAGATTCCCGCTATGAATACGATCTTAATCGCGATCCGAAAAGCTGCATCTACTCTCAGGCTTGGGGCAAAGATGTCTGGCACGCTCCGCTGACCGATGCAGAAAGGTTCGCATCCCTTGCAAAGCACAGTTGCTACTACCGGATTTTTCATGCGCTGATCACGGCTCTGGAGCATAAGTTCGGCTACTGTGTCGTCTATGACGTACACTCATATAATTACGAACGCATTACCACACCGTGCCCTACCTTTAACCTGGGTACGGCGCAGGTTGATCGTAAAGAGTGGCAGTCAGAAATTAAGGATTTACTGACGCGTCTGGGTCAGGTGAACCTGCCCAACCTGGCAGTGACTGCCGGTGAAAATCTGGTCTTCCAGGGGATGGGATATCAGGCCACCTTTGTCCGTGATCATTTCTCCCGCACCCTGATCTTACCGATTGAGATTAAGAAGGTGTATATGAATGAGAATGGTGGTGAAAGTTACCCTCTGGTCATAGAGCAACTCAAAACCGAGCTGAAAAGCACTCTGACAGGCCATGCGGCTTATGTGATTGAATCACGTATGAAGCAGCCTTCAACGCGCCGACGTCAGAAAGCGCACGTACTGGACTCTAAACTGCCAAAGGAAGTTGTGCAGCTTGATCGCCAGTTATACCGGTTTGCCCGTGGCCTGAATACCCTCAGCTATATCAACCCGATCAACCTGAAGCAGGAAAAAAGACGCTTCCTGCATAATCGTGATGCGTACCAGCCTAAGTTTACGTACCGGCAGTTGGATCTGGATCCGTATAAATTCCGTGAGCAGCTCTATCGTTTGCCTGTGGAAGACATTCGTGACGCAGGTATTCAGGCTATGTACCGCAAGGTGATTGACCAGTTGGCTGTTCGTATCGACCTGCTGACCAGTCTGGGCCATGAAGAGTTTCTTTATAACTCATTGCGTTACTACGGTCGCCCGGATGAAAGCGACATCGCCAATGCCCGGTTCATCCTGCATGCCCGTGAATACGCAGAGCGTGAAACAGCTACAATCAGCGCAGATGAGGCGATTGATGCCTTCAACCTGGCTGCTGAGGACTACGGTTTCAGCTGTAAAATCCAGGGCACAACCAAACTGATCGCCCGCGCGATGGTCAGCGGACGCACAGTGAAGGTGAACCTGAACAGCCGCTTCACTCCTGCAGACCTGTATGCCCTGATTCACCACGAAATGGGTGTGCACATGGTCACCAGCGTGAATGCCGAAGCCCAACCCCTGAAAGTGCTGCAGCTGGGCCTGCCCGGCAACACGCATACGCAGGAGGGTCTGGCAATTTTGTGTGAGCACCTGTCAGGGAACTTCCCGCTCCACCGGCTGAAAACCCTGGCGCTTCGTGTCGTAGCCGTGGATATGATGGTGAATAAGCGCAGCTTCAATGAAACCTTCAGCACCCTGAAATTCGACTACGGTTTGTCTGACGATACGGCGTTTACGATTACCACCCGTGCTTACCGGGGCGGTGGCTTCACAAAAGACTTCCTCTATCTGCGAGGTCTGAAAGATGCGCTCCGCTTACACAGAGAAACCGATCTGACTTCACTGTTTATCGGGAAAACCGGCTTTGAATTCAAACCGTTGTTAGACGAGCTGATTGAACGTGAGATACTGTTACCCCCACAGTACATGCCTAAGGCCCTGTCGATGAACACAGAGACGGACCCGATTATTAATTTCATGCTGAATTGCATTGATTAAGAATCACAGACAAAAAAGACGAGATTCCCGCCGGGGATCTCGTCTTTGTTTATTCAGGCCGATCACTTACGGTCTGCTATTCCCATTCCCAGTGACGTCCGTCATGTTCCTGTGTAAACAGCATCCGGTAGCCTGAAATATTGCGGTGTGGAATATCCCGCATCACTTTGTGGAACTGCTTGTTGTTCAGATGGATCAGGTTTTCATGGTCCCCTGATTCGATATACAGTTCATCTTGTTCAAGCAGCAAATCATCCACCAGCATATTGATCTGATATGCCTGTCCCAGCGAAGGAACCGCACCCGGCTCACAGTCCTGGAAGATCTTGGACAATTCATGCTCACCCACCAGAAAATACTGTTTGCCCATAATCCGGTTGATTTTATCAATCATCACCCGCCGGTTTGAGGGGACAACCGCCATCAGATGGTCTCCCTGCTGATCTTTCAGTAAGACCGCTTTTGCCACTTGAGATGTGGGCACATGTGCAGAGATTGCAGAGCTGAAAGACGTATCAGTATGTCTGTGATGTGTCAGGCTGAAGTCCACATTATGGCTGTTGAGGAATTGCCCGACTGTCATTGCCATCGCCATAGGTCACCTCCTGGAAATCCAGTCCCACACAAATTATGAGAGGGCTCCGGCCATTTTGCGAGCCAGAGGCCCAGAAATTTTGGTGGCATATGTAAAGGTCAGCGACCAAGAATCACTGTAACCGGCGTACTTGCCAAAATGCCCGCTGCCAATAGGGGGCATCCATGCTGGAAACAACAACCCCCTGTGACGTAGAAGCATGCAGGAACTCATTGTTTCCCATGTAAATCCCAACATGACGCATAGTTCGGCCCGTCCGAAAAAAGATCAGATCACCTTTTTTCGCCAGAGATAATGGCACCGGCTTCCCTAAACGGGATTGCTCCGACGTCGTTCGGGGCAACATTTGCTGATATACCTCCGAATAAGTCAGTTGCACGAATGCAGAACAGTCAATGCCGCTTCGGGTGGTTCCGCCCAACCGGTATGGAGTCCCTTTCCAGCTTTGGTATACAGTCTGAAAACTGGGTGCAGGTGGTTGTATGGCAAGACTTACTGGAACATGAGTTGGCGTCTTTGCAGTCAGCGTTTTTTCTGCGGCTTCGTCGTTTATATCAGGCTTACTGCTACAGCCCGTCAGGATAAGAATTGCGACAAGGGCAAACATTTTCAGCAATTTCTGTCGTAAGCAGAAGAATGAAATCAGCTTCGTCGTGACCATTTCAACCTCAGCGCAAAAAAGTACCACAAAGGAGTGATTATGCACGAAGCCCTGTCCTGATGCACTCATGTCGCCGCCATCTGGACAATCTTAAAGCACTTCTGACAAAGATATTTTCACCCTACAGAACAGTCCAAATTCATTAATGCGCAGGATACGCAAGAAATTGTTTGCATTTTCAGTGAATTAGCATGCGATTTTGTGAGTTGTTGCATACAACTCATCAGACCTCTTTTGCGAAATTCCTGTACTGGATTACGCTAAAGAAAAAGCAGTTTGTGTATATAAGGAGTTGTTGTGCTCGCTTTTATCCGCCTCTTACTGGCTACCGTTTTTATTGTGTTCACCTGTCTGTTCGCTTTGATTTACTGTTTGTTCAGTCCGCGCGATCCGAAACATGTCTATTTTTTCAGCCAATGGTTTAAAGTGCTGAGAAAAATTGTCAACGTGCAGATTATTGAGCGCGGTGAGGAAAAAGTTACCGGGATCGGCAAAGCCGTCTACATCTCAAACCACCAGACCGTTTTTGATTTCGTCACCTCCCCCGGAATGGTTCGGCCCAGAACAGTTTCCATCGGCAAGAAAAGCCTGCTTTGGATCCCTTTTTTCGGTCCGCTTTACTGGATTACCGGTAATATCCTGATTGACAGGGAAAACAAAGCCAAAGCCCGAGACACCATCAAACAGGTTGTCACTGCTATTCACGAGCGAAATCTGTCGGTCTGGATGTATCCGGAAGGCACCCGAAGTAAAGGACGAGGTCTGCTGCCCTTTAAAACTGGTGCATTCAGAATGGCCATTGAGGCAGGTGTACCCATTGTGCCTATGGTGGTCAGCAGCACTTACAACAAGATTGATCTCAGCAACCGGGACAACGGGACCGTGATTGCTGAGTATCTTGACCCGATTGACACTTCAGCAATGACCGTCCAGGACGCCAGAGCACTGGCTGACCACTGCCATGAAATGATGCTGAATCATATTGCTAAACTGGATGCAGAAGTTGCTGCACTTACCGCTCAATCTGAAACTGTTGCAGCGAAATCGAGCTGATCCGGTGCCATGATAATGCGGACGGACTGATGACATCAAATGCATCCAGGACCGCCTGACTGCTCAGGATCCGACTATGCCCTAACCCTTCGGTTTCTATCAATTCGACATGGTTCAGGGCATTCGCATCCCGGGATTGCTCAATCTGTGCAAACCGATCTGAAACGTCATGTACGATCAGAACCTTCCCCTGATGTTCAGACAACCGGGCAAAAGTGTCGACTGTATCAATCGGATACTGATATTGCTGCTCGATTTCCCCGACCACATCCCGGAATAAACGAAGCGAAAAACCGGACACATCAACCATCCGATAAAGGTTGTCCCTGTAGTTCAGTACCGGGGCAATCAAAAACATCGGTTTTCCAGCCAGCTTCGGATGCTTACTTTCCAGGACCATAGTACAGCCCATGCTGTGAGCCACGACGCCTGCCAGCTCTTCCACATCCTGATCAATCACAGCTTCCAGCCCCTTTACGAATCCCGGTAAGTGGCCATACTGCCCTTCACTGTTCCCATGAGCGGGATTATCAAACGCCAGTGCGGTAAACCCCGCCGCTGCAATTTTTTCCATCAGCGGGAAAAACTGACTGGCTGAACCTGACCAGCCATGCCCCAGCAGCCACACCGGGCCATCCCCCAATGCATAAGTCATCAGACTGCCTTCAGTGCTTTGAATCGCTTTAATGCGCATCCCGTCAGGCTGTTCCGCTTGCTTGATTATTTTTTCTGGCGTCAGTAACAATTTCCGCGCCGTATTTACAGCATGAGATGGAGCCATTCTGTGATAAGCACGGGTGATCAGATTCGTTGCGCGGCGTCTGAGATTCAGGCCACCCGCTGTATTGAAATAAATTTTGCTGCTCATTGCTTGCCTCCACAAAAAAAGAACGGTCGTGCTTTTTTAAGTTTTTAAAAATTATGGTGTTCGCCACTCGGCAAAAACGGTTTCGACTTCACACCAGAACCGGCGACTTTCATCGTCTTCCAGCGCCAGAGAATGAAAGAGCTGACTACTCAGATAAGCGCCATACAGCCGAAAAACTGACTGCCAGGTATCTAAGTCTGCTCTGAACTCACCTGACAACTTCCCTTTCTCCACCTGGAGGCAGAGATAATCCAGCCAACGCCTTGTAATGATGTCGAGCTCCAACTGGACAGAATCGTCACCGTGCCTTCGTTCTTTCCAGGCATCAATAAACATACACCGGCCCTGAAAAGAATGGTTCCATGCCAGCCAGTGGCTCAGCAATGACCTGAGTTTTTGTTCTACCGAGTCAAATTGAATCCGACGGACGGGCTGAATAACATGCAGTGCAAAATAATCTCCCGCATACTGCAACACTGATACCTGCAGATTTTCCTTGGAATTGAAGTGTGCGAACAGCCCGCTTTTCGACATCCCGGATGCTTTGGCAAGCTGACCAATGGTCAGACTGTCCAGTCCATCTTTGCTGGCCAGATCGAATGCCGTTTTCAGTATGTGTTCGCGAGTGACCCGCCCTTTACTCATTGCACTTCCTTTCTCATTCCCTGAGTCTGCTGATTTTGCCTGCACACGCCACTCGGGTGACACCAACTTCGCCGAAGAACTCATTCGTGCTGTCAGACAGCCAATGGTGATCAACAGACCGACCAAGTAAAGCACGATCGTTCTATTTCAGACAAGGGAAGAGTGGTCGAACCAGCATGGTTACTTCCGACCACTCAATTCTTCCGTCCGCTAGAAATCCACGATCTCAGCAGGACAACAAAGAGTTAGTGCTAGCGTTCAGAGAAATGAAACAGACTGTCGACCTGAATCGGACAGTCGCCAATTTCGTGAACAATATCCTCTGCCTGTTTCAGAGAATCATAGCTGCAGGGGATCCCGTACACATCCGTCAGCGGATAATCATTCCCATCATTATCCTTGAAGTTCACACTCCAGCCGGCACTCAGAAAGTCATGCACCAGCCTCGCCTCGACCAGTGTGTGTTGGTTGAACATTTCGCGACATTCAGAAAGAACCATAATCAAATCCTCTCACTGCTTGGATAAAGAATAGAAATTCCTTCTCCACCTCATCACGATTCTTAACAATATAAATATAGCTAATTCTGACCGTTTCCCGAGTCGCAGGTGAACCGTTCCTGCGGGTACCGACTTCAGTAACGTGGAAGACAAGAAATTGAACCATCGATTCCGACTGAATTAGCGTTTGAGATCAACCGGATTACGGGGATAAAGAACAGCAGACTTCAGCGCGGGATGCCATCAGGCTGGTTAAACATCATCTTCTTCGAAGAGAGGGTTGCAAGAAGAGGAGACAAACTTCTCTGAAGCCTGCGTTTGCAGGCTTCAATTTTATGACGACATCGTAAACAAAATTTATTCGCCAATTGCAATAAATGAGAAGCTTCTATTCTGAAAGCTCCCATTCGCACCGCCAACATTGGCTGAAAACCCTGTTGTTTCAACAAAAGGAAAAACGATGTTGTCGAGTGGGCTTTGATTAGAGCTATCGTAGTCAGTTTGAGACCCGACAACACTTGGCGCTAAGTAAAAAGCTTGTTTAAAGCCAACTTTGTAATGGCCCGCACCAACATTTTCAACTGTAAAGTCACCACTACCAGATACAATGTTTCCATTTTTATCTATGTTGCCATAAACGATTTTCATAAATGCTCCTTATCTCTGATTAGCCATCATGTGAATAAGTACCTTTATGAATTCAAACGCACATCAATTCGATACCCCAAGAGCATAGCAAGCGATGCTTTGATGTCAAATAAACCCTACCATTCAAATTTATTGCATAATTTCCATTGAACGCTCACTGGTCTGTCATCCGAGTGATTCACCTTCTCCCCCCTCGCCGGATCATAAGCGTTGGATTGAGTATCGGATTTTTAGCGCAACCTCACACCACCAACCATCTTTGCCATTAATTTTCGTGCGGTTATAGATGATTTCGCTATCCTCCTATTGAAATCTCAGATGCATCTATGCTCTTATTCACCCGATAAAAAATCATATTAAAACAAGGGTTATACGTGTCTGCTATCTCCATTCACACCATGAAGGACGGTGAAGTCACATTTCCGGCTGGCGAACAGCTTGTATCTGCGACTGATCTGAAAGGAACCATTACTTATTGCAACCCATGTTTCTGCCAGGTTGCAGGCTACGCTGAATCTGAATTACTCGGTAAACCCCACAATATTATTCGCCATGCCGATATGCCAAAAGCCGCTTTCGCGGATATGTGGAGTCACCTGAAAAAAGGAAATGCCTGGCGCGGCGTGGTTAAAAACCGAACCAAAAATGGCGGTTTCTACTGGGTTGATGCCTACGTGACGCCGATCTATGAACACGGGAAAATGGTCGGTTATCAATCTGTCCGGGTAAAGCCAACCCCGGAAATGGTAAAAACCGCAGCGCAGGCTTATAAAGTCCTGCGGGGAAATGAAGGCAAAAGTACACTGAATCTCACAGTGCCTTCAGCTGTGCGTTATAGCTTGCTTGGTGCAGCGACTCTGCTCCCCGGCTTATACAGCCTCATGCAGGATGGTTTCTCATGGAGTGTTTTATTTTCCATGATGCCTTTACTGGTGCTGGCGCTTTGGTTCCGGGAGGAACTGTTCAATACACCACAACAGCTTCATCAGCTCAGACAGAATTATGACAGCATCAGCCGCCTGATTTATTCAGGAAACAGTCAGTACTCCATTGCCGACTACCACCTGAAAATGGCATCGGCCCGTATGCGTACGGTTCTTGGCAGAATGACAGATGCCGCCCAGCCTTTACATGTATTGGCAGAAAATCTGAGTGAAACAGCAACCCGGGTCAATCAGGCAATCCGCCATCAAAACGATAACATTCGGAATGTTGCCAGTGCACTTGATGACATGACCGGCTCTGCGCAGCATGTCAGCCAGCACGCGGAAGAGTCCGAACAATTGCTGCAAAGTACGCAAAATTTCAGCGATCAAACGCGTCATCAGTTAGACGCAACTCAGCAAAACCTGCAGGTTCTTTCTGCTCAGGCTGAACAGGCAACCGCAGCAACCGTGCAACTCAGTGATGAAGCAGCCAAAGTCAGTACGGTGATGACAGAGATTCGTGGAATCGCCGATCAAACCAACCTGCTGGCACTGAACGCTGCGATCGAAGCCGCGCGTGCTGGTGAGCATGGCCGTGGTTTCGCGGTCGTTGCAGATGAAGTCCGGGCGTTATCCTCAAGAACTCAGACGGCAACAGAACAAATCCAGAACAGTATTGAACACATGCTGAGTACCATCGACGAATGGCGTTCGGTGATAGAGCATAATCGTGATCAAACCAATGAATGTGTTTCAATTGCTGCCAAGGGTTCAGAAAGCCTGAGGAGCATGGAAGCCAATATGATTGAAATGAACAGGCTCATCGGGCAAATGGCGCAGGCGGCCGGAGATCAGGAGCAGCTCACCGATCATACCCGTCAGCATATCCACTCTATCGCTGCAGCCTCTGAGCAGAACTTTAAAGAGTTACTGCTGGTTGAAGAATCAAGCGCTGGACTCAGTGGCAAAGTCGATGACTTTGAAGCACTGGCGAAGCGGTTTGAGGAAAAGTAATCTCTTCTGATACAGCTGGCCTTCCTGGAAGGTCAGCCTTTTCTTTGTTTATCCTCGCCCTGGCTGTTTTAAAAGTACTTCCGCTTGCTTTGATCTGTGACAAACCTTTCGCTTTGACTTTGATAGCGCATCTGTCAATCCGCAGATACACTCATACTCAAACGTCGTATGAGTTTAAAGGATAGATTATGGCTGATCTGCATCAAACCGAAGAACCCTGTGAAGCCTGTGGTGTCGTTGCCGAAATAGGCTTTTTGATTCGTGAAGGTGATGAAGTTTCAGAGCTCGCCTTTGATGGTGAGAGTCAAGCAGCAATTGAATCGGAGTTTGCCCCATATCTGGCGCTGGCTCAAGGCGTCAACAGTAATGTTAAGCATCAGACAATTTATAGTGATGACGGAAGGCAGATGACTGCCCGCCTGCAATTTGAATGCAGTGCAGAAAAGATAATTTTTGACCTCAAATCCCGTTCACTTACAGCGCGTTAGCTCTGTCTTCTTTCACAATGCAGCGCATTGATTGTGCTGCATTGAGCATGTCAGCTGCATCTCACACCTTCGTCTTCAATACACCTGTCTGCAACACATCCGATTGATTGTTTCGTGCCTTAATATCCAATGTCAGCTTCCCCTGCTCCGCCACTTTTCTCTGATAACACTTTCGCATCAGGGCTGTGATATCATCCCTGCCGGATAGAAACGCAATAGGATGCACAATCATGACAGATAAAACGATCGCCTTCATCGGCCTAGGCACCATGGGTTTTCCTATGGCCGGACATTTAGCAAATGCCGGGTTTCAGGTTGTGGTCTTTAACCGCACCACTGCGACGGCAGAGAAATGGCTTGAGACCTACGCAGGAAAAATGGCCCGGACACCCGCCGAAGCGGCACAAAATGCTGATGTCGTCTTAACCTGTGTCGGTAATGATCACGATGTCCGCGAGGTTTACTGCGGGGAAGAAGGTATCCTTTCCGCTGTCCGCCCTGGTACCTTACTGATTGACCACACTACTGCATCCGCCGACGTTGCCCGTGAAATCGCTGAAGCAGCCCAACAAGTTTCAGCATCATTTCTGGATGCACCCGTGTCAGGCGGTGAAGCTGGAGCTGTGAATGGCTGCCTGACCATCATGGTTGGTGGGAGCGAGGAAGATTTCAGCAAAGCTCAGCCCATCTTTCAGCCCTACGCAAAAGCTTCAACACTGATGGGCAGTATCGGTTTTGGCCAGATCACCAAAATGGCGAATCAGATCTGTATTGCCGGCGTACTCCAGGGACTCTCTGAAGCGATCACGCTGGCAAAAGCAGCCGGATTAGATATTCAAAAAATGACCGATGTTTTGAAACACGGTGCTGCTGGCTCCTGGCAGCTGGAAAACCGAGCAGTCACCATGGCTGAAGACAAATTTGATTTCGGATTTGCCATCGACTGGATGCGGAAAGATCTCGCAATTTGTTTTGAAGCTGCAGAGAAATTAAACGTATCACTTCCGTTGACTCATCAGGTCGATGTTGAATATGAAAAGCTGCAGCAAAGAGGTCTGAATCGGGCTGATACCTCAGTTTTAATTAAGCAGTTTGATTCTTGATTCCAATTTTGCGCTGTGTTTCAGGCAGCGCAAAATCCAGAATGTTTCCCGTCGGCTGCATTCGGTGATACTACTCCCATTTTGTTTTATGGCGCTGTCTTTTCTGTATTTCCGGATTACAATTCCACGTAATCAATGCACAAAATAAGCCAATCCATGAGAAGAATGTCGAAAAGACTCCGCCAGTTCTGTCATTTCAGTGTATTTACACTAACCTTTTCTTTTCATCAGGCTCAGGCAGCCAGCCAGTTTGTTTCTGAATTAAAACTACTGAACTATACCGACAGCTATGGCAACGTGTCGTTAAGGCATTCTAAATTGATCCGTTTGCCCGACCCTCTGCATGTCAAAGGAAATTTGAATCTGGAAAACAGTGATATACGAGTTTTACCCAAAACAATTCGTGTGGATGGGAATCTGGATCTGGCCTATAGCGACATTACGATGTTACCCCGAAAACTGGAGATTGGCGGATATCTGAATCTGGCGCACACCAGGCTGACTCAGCTAAACCCACATTTACGCGTTCCGGGTGATTTAAGCCTGATTGGCATGCCGCTCACTCAGCTGCCTCCCTATTTGCAAGTAGGCGGCAACTTGTATCTGGCACATACAAAAATCACAGAACTTCCGGCGAGTATTACAGTGAAGGGAGATATTTATTTAGGTGGCATTGAACTAAAGTCGATTCCTGAAAACATGATGATTGGCGGAAAAATTTACCGGTAATTTAGATTCAGGCATCGTTTTCACCGGGAATCCAGTCACTCAGTATTCAAATCTTTTCATACTTCGATTCTTTTCATTTTCCATTCCCCAAAAAAGACTTAAGCCAGAAACACAATTCATGGGTGTTTCTGGCTACTTTCAATGGTTGGAATCAATTATCAATCTGATCGTTCTAATTTCTCGCTTCCGCGAGAAACACGTTATTTACTTCTTAGTTTTGACTTAGAAGACTGTGATTGATAATAAAACCATTGTCTACGGCTTCTATTTGTCATAATTCACCTCTCGATAAAACATAGATAAAAAGCTAAGTTTTATTCAAAGCTTTGCTACCTAATCCGTTTCACTTTACCCAAATACCGATGACAGTTGAATGACATTTGGATATCGTTAACGTGACTTATTCCAAAACAAATCTGAATTACACCATCAACAGATGACTGTCGTGTCCTTGGTACTCAGAGTCTGGAAGTAAGATAAGTATGAAGCGAGATGGTTTGCTTACTGAACTTCCTGATTTAATCACTGACCTGTCATCGCATTTGGGGAAATGCTGCTATCAGGGCCAGATCACTTTGTGGGGCTCAGGTTATCCAAGTTTTTTTCAGTGTTATCACCATCTAGTCCACATCAACCAAATCAATATAAGAGCCCCGGGCAATTTTTTCAACCGTATTTTTGACCTTTTTTGTGAGTTTTTGCTCACATTTTCGTTAACGTCAGATCCGACTGATTACAAAGCAATGTGAATCAAGACCTTAACAAGCGTTAACAAAATAAACACACAAAACTCAAACCAATTGCATATTATTTCTTGCCTGAAGAAACCTCCAAATGACCACAACTACAAATAAACCTTTGTAAAATAAGAAAAGTATCATTTTGACCAAATTTGACATCATAAAATTCACTGTTAACATATTGTTACCAACTTAACAGGAATCCATCATGCCAGTGCATACTATCTTATTAGAACAATCTGCCCAGGCTCCAAAAAAAATCTTGTTCGAGTTATTAACAGATCATCAAAACCTTGGTCGATTCTTTAACGGCACTTACCGTTTGGTGAAGCCTGGAAAACCTAAACCGAATGGTATTGGCGCAATACGCCGTGTATCTGCCGGACCATTCACTTTCGATGAAAAAGTGATCGACTATAAAGAGAATGAACACTTGCACTACAGAATCGTGAATGGCGGCCCCGTGCAAGAGCATGGCGGATGGATTCAAGTGCAAAGCCTGAATGCAGATACCAGTAAAATTCAGTACCGAATCAGCTTTTCACCCAAAGTGAAAGGTACCGGCTGGCTAATCAAGTTCTTAGTGAAAAAAAGTATCCAGAAAGCTCTCATCAGCGTTGCACGACACGGTGAATCATCATGGAAGCGCTAATTTTACTCGCCGTCAGTCCCCTTTTCTTCCTTGCGATGGTATGGGAATACCGCCGATTACGCCTTCATGACAACAAAGACTATCACTGGAAAGAAGTCGCCTGTAACCTGACCCTGGCTGGATTGCACCAGACAGCTGATGTCATTGCGACCCTGCTATTGATGCCTTTTTTTCTCTGGCTATATCAATACAGAATATTTGAGATTCACTTATCGCCGGCTACGGTCGCCCTTGCCTTCCTGCTTCAGGATTTTTGCTATTACTGGTTTCACCGGGCGTCGCACCATATCAACTGGCTGTGGGCTTCTCACATTGTGCATCACTCTTCACAGCACATGAACTTCACCACTGCTTTTCGGCAAAGCCTGACCTACCCGTTATCCGGCATGTGGATCTTCTGGTTACCGTTGATTCTGATTGGTTATCCGCCAGAGACAGTCGTTGTGGTTGTCGCAATCAATCTGGCCTTTCAGTTCTTTGTGCATACCCGGGTCATTCATCGCTTAGGCTGGCTGGAACTGATCTTTAACACCCCGTCACACCACAGGGTGCATCACGCCCGTAACCCTGAATACATTGATAAAAACTTCGCAGGTGTCTTGATTATCTGGGATAAAATGTTCGGCACTTTCGTCCCGGAAAACGAACACACACCCATCCGTTATGGGATCCGGGAAGACTTTACCGGCTGGCATCCTGTCACAGCCACCTTTCACCACTGGAAACATATCTTCAGCCGCGCATTCGCCCCCGAACAGTCTGTAAGATCCCGTTTATACCGCCTGTTTGGTCCACCCGGTCAGGACTGAACAACTGCCTGAAGTAACGGTCCGTAAAAACAACACTGGTTTACGGGCCTCATTGCTCGTATTTTTGATCCAGATTCAGTTCAACCAAGATGAAACATATTTAATATAGGCTTTATTTTATCTATCCGGTTTCCAGGAGAATGAGATGAGGCAACCAACCTTAACCACAGAGCGTTTGTTACTCCGTCCGTTACAGCTTGCAGATGCCGGGCGAATCCAAAAAATGGCTGGCGCCCCTGAAATTGCATTAGGCACAACCAATGTGCCCTATCCTTATGATTCTGGCATGGCTGGACAGTGGATCGGCAGAGCTTTGGCTGGCTGGGATCAGGGAACACTGGCTATCTTCGCAATTACATTGAAAGATACAGAGCAACTCATCGGATCGATTGGTTTGCATCATATCCAAGACAACACAGCCCAGCTTGGTTTTTGGCTGGGTGTCCCTTTCTGGCAACAAGGGTACTGTACAGAGGCAGCCCGGCGCATCGTAGACTTCGGATTTACTCATCTCCATCTCACCAAAATTTTTGCTCAGCACCGACGGCTGGACCCAAAACCGGGCAAAGTACTTGAAAAAGCAGGCCTCTCATTTATCTGTGTTAAGACAGATGCAATCCGGGTCAACAGAATCACAGAAGATTTATCTTACTATGAAGCAATGTCATCCTCTCTGGTAGAAGCTTGAGATTCAGGCTTCTCTTAAGGCAAAAAAATATCATACCTCAAAAAAATACCACAAAATTATTCACTTCATTTACACCCTGAAATGAAATAATCATCCGTTCGATTTGCGGGTTACTATAATAATGATGATGGTTAAGCAATGATTAAGTTATCAATCACTATATTCACTAGGGTAATGAGTGGGCAGACATACGAACCAAGCGGCTACAGGAAGTGACCACCCAAATTGGGATAGACTTAACACAGGATTGAAATTTCTTGGCAATAAGTAGGTCTAAATGTGAGAGCCCTGTAACAATTAACCCTAAGAAATTTAGGCGCAACCTAATCAATGGCTTTGCCACTGATAAATGAGGTGAATATTATGACTAGCTTTAAAGTACTCACTGCAACCGCTGTACTGATCATGTCTACATCAGCCCTTGCTGACATCCGCGTAACCGATGCCAACAACGGCGCCTGGGTCACCGTAACCGAAAATGGCCAACCCGCAGCAAACGCTTCAGTCTCTGTTGCGAACGTACCTCAACAACGCAAAACTTATACCACAGATGAGCGTGGTCGAGTCTTCATTCCACTGCAACTGAACTCTTCTCGTTCAGTGAAGTTTGAAGCAACGACTGAAAACGGTAAAAAATCATCACGTTACGCATTTACTGGCTCACGTAAAAACTAAGCTCAGAACTTAGTTATCCGATTGAAGGCTCCCATCCGGGGGCCTTTTAGTTTTTCAGACAATCTCAGAATGCAGAAGCCAAACGCTTCTTAATATTGAGTTTACCGATCAAAAATAAATACACCGGCTTGCTCTTGGGGACGTATGGTTGCACCATAAGTCATACCGTCAGCGAAACGGTGCAACTGAACTGAGCGAGCCCCAACAAACGCAATATCAAAAAGGATTTACGATTACAGGAGAGTAAGCAGCTATGGTTCATTTTCCAACAGCAGCAACAAGAAGTGTGTTACTTACAGGAAGCTCCGAGCAGGCCAAACGGCAAACGTTAAAAGCCGCATTCAACCAGACATGGGAAGTGTATGAATCTCTTTTCTCATTGATTAACAATCACCAGGCCTTTTACAAGAAAGCTGAACCTCTTCGCCACCCCTTGATTTTCTACTTTGGCCATACGGCTGTCTTCTATATCAATAAGTTGAAACTGGGTAAATACATTGATCGCAGGCTGAATGCTCACTTTGAATCAATGTTTGCCATTGGTGTCGATGAAATGTCCTGGGATGATCTGAACGATGCCCATTACGATTGGCCCAGCGTTGATGATGTCCGCAACTATCGTGATCAAGTGAAGTCCACCGTCAGCCAGTTCATTGACACCATGCCACTGTCGTTACCCATCAAAGAAGACGATCCGGCCTGGGTCATTTTGATGGGCATAGAACACGAACGCATTCACCTTGAAACCACCTCCGTCATCATCCGCCAGCTTCCCCTCTCAGACTTAACACCATCCCCGCAATGGGCTCCCTGCGAAGAAGCCGGAGACGCTCCGGAAAATCAGCTGATTGCCATTTCAGGCCGTAAAATCACCCTGGGTAAGCAGGAAAGTGCAGACACCTATGGCTGGGATAATGAGTACGGTGTGCAGCAATACAAGGTCGATGATTTCAAAACCAGCAAATACCTGGTCTCAAATCAGGAATTTCTGGAATTTGTCAAAGATGGCGGTTATCAGCAGGAAAGATACTGGTCTGAAGAAGGTGTTGCCTGGCTTCAGTATACACAGGCGCAGATGCCGCGTTTCTGGGTTGAACGGGACGGCGCTCTGTTACAGCGTAACCTGTGCAGTGAAATGCCGCTGCCGCTCAATTGGCCAGTTGAAATTAACCAGTTAGAAGCCAAAGCGTTTTGTAACTGGAAAGCAGACAAAGAACAGCTCCCTGTCCGCTTACCGACAGAAGCAGAATGGTCTCTGCTGCGCCAGTGTCTGAATACGGCTTCTCCAGCGTGGCAGGAAGTGCCGGGCAATACTGAACTGGCATACTTTGCTTCGTCATGTCCGGTCGATCGTTTTGAACATAACGGTCTGTGCGACATTATCGGCAATGTCTGGCAATGGACAGAAACAGCGATTGACGGATTTCAGGGATTCAAAGTTCATCCTTTATATGATGACTTCTCCACTCCAACCTTTGATGGCAAGCATAACCTGATGAAAGGCGGTTCCTGGATTTCAACCGGCAATGAAACGATTCCAGAGTCACGCTACGCTTTCCGTCGCCACTTTTATCAGCACGCCGGATTCCGTTATGTCATTTCAAAACAGGATCCGGAAAGCATGACCCATCTGAACATCTACGAAACCAACGAGCTGATTGCCCAGTACCTGGAGTTTCATTACGGCAACCAGTACTTCAATGTCCCGAATTTCTGTGTGAATGGCGTATCTCAATGCATGCAGGAGATTTCCCTGCACCATACCCATCGAGCACTGGATATTGGCTGCTCCGTGGGCCGAGCAAGCTTTGAGCTGGCGAAAATCTTTGATCATGTGGACGGAATCGACTTTTCTGCCCGTTTTATTCAACAGGCCTATTCTCTGCTGGAACAAGGAGAAAAGCGCTACACGATTCCCACAGAAGGAGATTTGGTTGAATTCAAAAGTGTCACCCTCAATGACCTTGGTTACCGGAATCTCAAGCACAAAATTCACTTCAGTCAGGGAGATGCCTGTAACCTCAAGCCTCAGTTCAGCAACTATGATCTGGTCTACGCCTCGAATCTGCTGGACCGTTTAGCGGATCCCAAAGTGTTCCTGACCAGTATTGCCGATCGCATTACTGAGGGGGGCTATCTGGTGATGACCTCACCGTACACCTGGCTTGAGGAATATACGCCCAAAGATAAATGGCTGGGGGGAATCAAAGTCAATGGTGAGAATTTCACAACCTTAGATGGCCTGACCGAAACCCTGATCCCGCACTTTGAACTGATTGCCGTGAAGGAAATTCCGTTTGTGATTCGTGAAACCAAACGCAAGTTCCAGCACACCGTTTCAGAGATGACGATCTGGCGGAAACGCTGAGGTAAAATTGCTTCTGCCCCGGACCGATACATTTCACATGGTCTGGGGTAGAATGCCCGCTTTTAACTGCGGCGAGTCAGACACGTGAAAACCCCTTGCGTTGCTAAATGTAAGAACAATGAAGGCATCTGTAGCGGCTGCCTGAGAACCATGAAAGAAATCAGTGAATGGCGACTGATGAATGATGACACGCATACTCAGACCATTGATCAAATTCAGGGAACGGAAACGACCCATAATTGCGCCTTATGCAGGCAACCGGCTTACTGCGGTATTGAAGCCGGACATCAGGAATGCTGGTGTTTTGAGCTGGCCAAACGTGACACCAGTGGTTTACCGAAAGGCCAATGTATTTGCCGGGCCTGCCTTTCCGGGTTACCGCTTCTGCAGTCGTAAACTGCTACTATTAATAGGGACATCTCCTTCACACTGCGAGTGACGCTCACATGAAAAAGTGGTTACTATTTGCTGTCTTGCTGAGCCTGACCGGGTGTGAACAGCCGCCTAAAGCTGGCTTCACCGCCAAAGATTTGCAGCAAGACTGGGTGCTCACCAAGATAGATGGCAGAGATTTTGCTCTGGCAGAGAGCCGGTCACCGATTGGCCTGACGCTGGACAGCCAGTTCAAAGCAACCGGGTTCAGTGGCTGTAATCAATTTATGGGGCTGGCTGAACTCAAAAATGGGAACCAGTTTCGTATCACGTCTTTCGTTTCAACCAAAATGGCCTGTCTTCAAAATGAAATTGCGACCATAGAAACCGTGATCGTCAGTTCTCTGCAGCAGTGGAATACCACGTCTCTGGAAAGTAATACGCTGACACTGACCACAGAGCAGCATGTGCTGACATTTGTGCCGGAAGAAATGCACATGCCGCCTGCGGGTCAACCTTAAGTGTTATGCCTTGACTTCATGGTAAGCCAGATAGGCTGATGCCTTTTCCGGCTCCATATATTTAGCCAGTGTTTTTTCCGGCACCCGGGTTAAATCAACCACGATGAGCCCGTCGAGCGCGTCATTAAAATCCGGATCCACGTTAAAGCAAACCAGCTTCCCGTTCAGGCCAAGGTACTGACGCAACAGCACAGGAACGCTTTTCCCTGTATCCATCCGGGAAATCACCCGCGACAGCAGCTGTACATCAGCCAGCGCAGTCAGCATATCCGGCTGCCAGAAGACACGTTTATCACTCGTCAGGGGGCAGGTAGGAGCCACCAATTTTGCGCTGTCCTGATCAGAGTGATGCACTGTCATACAAGCTGCCAGTAACTGTCTGGCTTCCTGGCTGTATTCATCACTGATACTGACCGGCCCGAACAAATGTGTATACCGGGGATGGCGGCAAACAAATGCGGAAATCCCTTTCCACAGCAACAACAGTGCACTCAAACTGCGTTGATACTCTTCAGCTACGACTGAGCGTCCCAGTTCAATCGATGCACCATACTGTCGGATAAAGCGCTCGTCATAGCGAAACAGTGTACGGGAATAAAGCCCGCCCAGTCCCCTGGCTGCCATCAGTTCATCCGTCAGGCCTAAACGATAAGCACCGACAACTTTTCTGGCCTGACGGTCCCAGACAAAGAGGTGCAGATAGGTTTGATCAAACGCATCCAGATCTGTCGATTTCCCGGTTCCCTCACCCACAGCGCGAAAATTGATTTCCCGAATACGTCCAAGTTCTTTCAGGACCGATGGAATCCGCTCTGCAGCGGCACAATAGACATCAAACTCGCCGCTGCTGAGCATCCGCTCCGATTCTCTCAGGTTTACAATATCTTGTTCCAGCAAATCAGCGGCAACAGGGGATTCAATCGGTTCAGCATTTGGCATGGTTCTGACAGCAGCCTGGCTTGCAGCAAAGCCCGACTCTCTCCTGCTGGCCTCACTGCCCAGGAGATAAGTGTTGAACTTCAGATAATTCACCAGTTGCTGGTCATCCAGAATATTTTTGACTTCGCTGTAGCGAATACTTTCGCCAATCGCAATCGGGATCTGGGTTGCCCGCTTATTCAGCATTTCCCGGCCCAGCATCAGCGTCCGCAGCATCGGATGAACCTTGCCGGCCATATAGAACTGACGACTATTCCGTCCGCCGATAAAGACAGGCACTGTTGTCGCTTTATGTTTATGTATTAAACGACTGACGGATTTACTCCATACTTTGTCCCGTAATTGTCCGGATTTTCTGTCGTATACAGACACCTCACCGGCCGGAAACATCAGCAGCAATCCACCAGCCGATAAATGCCGGTTGGCTTCACGCAAAGCTCTGGCGTTTGCACGAACGGCACCCTGGCCTTCAAACACATCCACACCGATAAACAGTGCATCAAGCTCCGGGACATTTTTCAGATAATGATTGGCAAGGATTTTTACATCCGGACGGATCTGTCGCAGAATCTGTGCCAGAATCACGCCTTCTGCACAGCCTAAAGGATGGTTCGCGACAACGACCGTTGCCCCCTGTCCGGGAATATGCTGACATCCACCCTTCACAACCTGGTAATCGATGCCAAGCACATCCAGGGTATACCGCAGGAAAGCTTCTGTATCTTGTCCCGCCGGGCGCTCTGCATAAAAGCGACTCAATCTGTGCAAACCAGTTGCCCATTCAGTCAGTTTTTCACCAACCCCAAACGGGGTTTTCCGTGGCAAACGAAAAGGACTTACGGTTTCCATACTATCTCCATCCGAAGTAGGTATTCGGGACAAGTATGAGAATGATTTGTGACTCAACCGTGTCAGTTGTGCGGCAGTATGATGAGAGAAATACGTCAGTTTCATGAAGTCAGACGAAATGTCTGCTCTGTCAGCGTATTCTGTCTGACATTCTTAACATTAAGCCAAAAATGTACCTGTGGTCAGGCTATCTTTGACATCATCAGAGAAGAAATGTTCACTAAGGAAGGAGGGCTTCGAATAGAAGAGGATGAGTTACCATGAAAAAAATCATGCTGATCCTGGTCCTTAATTTTGTGCCACTGCTGTTTATGCTACTGGCCCTGACCTGGCTTCCCGAGCATTGTGAAAATACAATGGCTGGTCTGATCAACTGGCTGAATCACAAACCCGAGGCCACACTCCATTCGATCTGTACGACTTCCGCTTCAGAGCTATTCAGTTCGCAACCCCTGCCAACAAATTGACACTTTCTGGACTATTCTCTCAATAGAGATCACAAAAATGTTCCAGAACGCGGCGTTGACCCGCGTCTAAAAAGTCATCTCAACACCCGGCTTCAATAAAGGACGTGGCATTTGGATACTTTGCTTGGCAAGATTGGATATTTGTCGGCCGCAGCGGGCTTTCTGTTCGTATTCCTGCTATTGCTGACCACAAAAGCAAGCAGTTTGCCCAAACGGTTACTGCAAATGACCTGCCTCTTGGGCACAGTCTGGGCATCAGCGTCATTTATTCAAATTCAGTATCAGCTGTCCATTCTGTCCGTTCTCTTCACAGAAAGCCTGCTGAGCCTGGGCTGGTGTCTGCTCATCACCAGCAGTTTGTCGGATTCTCATCATTTCACCCGCATATTTTCGGAAAAAGCGCAGGCCATTTTGTGTCTTGTGATTCTGGTGGCTGCCTTGACCGAGGCCGTCCGCTTCTTCTGGCCGGTCCTTGAGCAACGAATTTTTCTGTTCCTGCATCTTTGTCAGTCCATTATTGGTCTGTGGTTTGTCGAACTGCGCTACCGACGCACAGCCAGAGAAGAGCATCGGGCCATCAAACCGCTCTGTCTGGGGCTGGGGATGTATTTTGCGTATCACTTTGCCCTCTACGCCGATGCATTTCTGACCAATATTCTCACCCAAGGTTTTTGGCTGAGTCGCGGCTGGGTCACGTTGATTTCCCTGCCTCTGATCTTACTGACAGCCCGGCGCGCAGAACACTGGCAAAGCCGGGTATATGTTTCGCGCGACATCATTTATCACAGCAGTTTGTTACTGGTCGCGGCAAGCTACCTGCTGGTGATGTCGCTGGCCGGTTTTTATATCAAGTCGATGGGAGAAACATGGAGTGATACTGTCCAGATTCTCTTTTTTGCCCTCAGTGGTCTGGTGCTGGCAAGTCTGTTTCTGTCTGACACCTTTCGCAAAAACATCATGGTGTTTATTACCAAACACTTCTTCGCGAATAAATATGAGTACCGTGAGGAGTGGATGCGGTTTGCCACTGCCCTTGAAAACACTGAAGGTACACAGTACGACACAGCTCTGCAGGCGATGATGCATCCCTTTGGCTGTGACCAGGGTGTGCTCGCCACACTGCAGGGCCCCAGACTGAAAGTCCGTGCCTGTCAGTCAATAGACAGCCAGCACCCGGATATCGCGCTTTTGCTTGCCACAGTTGCCTTACCTGCGATTGAACATCAATGGATACTCGATATTGAACAGGCCAGACAGGGAAAAGAACCTGCACCATTTCCAGTCGATGCGGCGGCTTTAGCCCGGGTGTCTGAAATGGCTTACCTCATCCCGTTGACCAGCAGCAACGGGACCCGCGGGGTGTGCCTGCTCTCCAGACCCACATCAACCGAGAAGGTCAACTGGGAAGACAGAGATTTAATGAACGCCATCAGCCGTCAGCTCTCGGTTTACCTCAATGTTTTTGAAACAAACCGGAAACTCGCTGAAAGCCAGCAATTTGATACTTTCAACCGCATGTCTGCTTTTCTGGTTCATGATCTGAAAAATGTGCTGGCGCAACTGCAACTCCTGACCAAAAATGCCGCTCGGCATAAACATAATCCGGAGTTCATCGATGATGCCTTTGAGACCGTTGACTCCGCAGCCATCAGGCTGACAAAAGTGTTAACGCAACTGAACAACAAGCGGGTCGAGACTCAGTCGGCAGAGACCCAATCTGTGGAATTCATTGATATCCATGCACTCATCCGGCAGGTCTGCGACAGCCGCTCAGTGAAGGCGCCTTCTCCGCTGATCATTGAGCTGACCAGTGAACCCATTCAGCTCAGGGCAGACAAAGAACGATTCACCAACATCCTGTCTCATCTGGTGCAGAATGCACAGGAGGCAACAGATGAGTCCGGGTATGTCTATCTCTCAACGGCCCAAAGCGGGCATGACTACCTCATTACGATCGCGGATAACGGTGTCGGCATGAGCCGTGATTTCGTTGAGAACCGGCTCTTCAAACCCTTTGACACCACAAAAGGCAATGCCGGCATGGGGATTGGGGCCTATGACGCAAAAAACCTGATTGAGCAGCTGGGTGGCTATATTGATGTTGAATCTGAACCCGATAAAGGCACAACGATATCGATTCATCTGCCATTCAACGCCGCATCCCGCTCCGCCAGCAACCATGAAATTTGCAAGTAAGGAAGAGAATATGGATACGTTACTTGTCATAGAAGATGATCCAGGCATTCAAAAGCAACTGAAGTGGTGCTTCCCGCAGTATGACGTGGTGATGGCACATGATCGCCGCTCAGCCATCACTGCCCTGCGCCGCCATGAGCCCAAAGTGGTGACCCTCGACCTTGGCTTACCGCCGGATGAAGCCAATGCTTCAGAAGGTCTGGCCGTTTTACAGGAAATACTGGCACTTTCACCTTTTACCAAAGTCATTGTCATCACCGGCAACGATGACAAAGTTAATGCTTTAAAAGCAATTGAACTGGGCGCCCACGACTTTTATCAAAAGCCAATTGATGACGACATCCTGGCCGTGATCATCGATCGTGCCTTTATCGTCGCCAACATTGAAATAGAAAATACGCATCTACGCCAGTCGTCACTGGAAGCGAACGGATTCATCGGTAACAGCCCGCAAGTTCAGCAGGTCTGCCGCATGATTGATCGCATCGCGCCAACCGAGATTACAACCCTTATTCTGGGTGAAAGCGGTACCGGGAAGGAAGTCATCGCCCGGGCGATTCACGCCAAAGGCCCCAGAGCGGAAAAGCCCTTTATCGCAATCAACTGTGCATCCATTCCCGAGCACCTGCTGGAAAGTGAGCTTTTTGGGTTCGAAAAAGGCGCTTTTACCGGAGCTCATAAAACGACGGCAGGTAAAATCGAATGCGCCGACGGCGGTACCCTGTTTCTGGATGAGATTGGGGATATGCCTTATCCCCTTCAGGCAAAGATTCTCCGTTTTCTGCAAGAAAAGGTGATTGAACGTGTCGGCGGACGCCAGGAAATTCCGGTCGATGTCAAAATCATCTGTGCAACACATCAGAATCTTGAACAGATGATGCTGGAAAAAACCTTCCGGGAAGACCTTTTCTATCGCATCAGCGAAATTACGATTCAGAATCCGCCCCTGCGCGAGCGCGAACAGGATATCCTCTTACTTGCCCGGTATTTCCTGCAACAAGCCACTCAACCGAACGGCCAGCGCAAAATCAATGGCTTCACCGACGATGCCATACGCGCTATGCTGCGCCACCCATGGCCCGGTAATATCCGGGAGCTGCAAAATAAGGTGAAGTCGGCTGTGATCATGTCAGACAACAAACTGATCAGTGCCCTCGATCTGGCTCTTCAACCCGATGAAGAGGAATCAGCGCCCATCGCTCTGAATCTCCGTCAGGTTCGTGAAACTGCCGAAAAGCAGGCCATCACCAAAGCCCTGTCACTGAGTAACGGGAATATGTCCAATACCGCCAATATATTAGGGATTACCCGTCCGACCCTTTATTCACTGATGGACAAATACATGGTGAAAAATGATTAATTGCCGCTTCTCCATCAAGGACTGGTACAGCTCCACTCATCCCCAACAAATAGTGCCTGCCGACGAATTGTTCGGGGCAGGCTGCTTTTTTCCAATGTTTCAATAAAAAAGCCAGTGAATCTTCACTGGCTCGATGCTTTTCGTGAAACGGGTTACTCGGATAATTTCATCAATTGTTTCACCCAGTATTTTTCCCGTAAACCGGGCGGATAGTCTTCATTGAGAATCATTTCATCATCAATGCCTTCTTCTCCGGTTTGCAGCAACACCTTCCGCTTCATAATCAACAACTGATCCAGTTTTCGAATCGTTGCGATCTTCCGTTCGATCACATTGTTCAGGACTTTTTCAATCTCATTGAGGGCCTGAAATGCATTCGACGAACCGGACGGTTTGAGTGATTCATACTGACTATGATAGTTGTCATATTCTTCCCGGGCTGAGTATTCATATCTGTGCGCTTTGTCTTCGGCCGGATCGCGAGCTGTTTCCCGGGAAGATTCTGCCGGTAACTCAAGATTCATTTCAGCAACAACTTTCTCAGCATTCACCGTATTAATGGCACTGAGTCCTTCCATACAGGCGTACAGAAAAATTCGATCCGCAAGAAGATTAATTTTTCTCGGTACTCCGTGCGTATATCGTGTGATGACCTCAAACACGCCGTCACTCAGGGAGGGCGTACCGCGCCAGCCAACACAGCTGAGGCGGTGTAAAATGTATTCTTTCACCTGATCAGCGTTAAAAGGCTGCAGATTACAGGACGCAATGATTCGCTGTCTTAACTGTTCCATTTCAGGCAAGCGAATAATGCTTTTGAGTTCTTCCTGTCCCAGCAGAAAACTTTGCAGCAGCGGTTTATCGTTATACTGAAAGTTCGATAACATTCTCAGCTCTTCAACTGTATCTGCAGGTAAATTTTGAGCTTCATCCACCAGCAATACCGCCCTGCGCCCTTGCTGGCGCAGCCCGTATAAAAATTGTTCGAGCCGTTTCAGAATATCGGCTTTCGACAACCCTTCCGTGGCAATTCCGAATTTAGACGCCACCAGCTTCACGAGCTCATCTGCAGATAGCCGGGTTGTGGAGATTTGCACCGCCACAATCGACTCATCAATCCCGGATAACAGCCGGTGTACCAGAATCGTTTTACCGGTTCCCACCGGTCCGGAAACCACAATAAATCCTTCCCCCAAAGAGATGCCGTATTGCAGATAGGACAACGCTTTTTCATGATGTGGACTGGAAAAGAAAAAGCGTGGGTCGGGACTTAATTTGAACGGTTTATCCGTAAATCCAAAGTGCGCTTCATACATAGTTAAAACTCCACCCTCACATCAAGAAATAGTCGGGTTTCATCGTAATCTCTCAAAGAATTCGATGATGAACGGTTGTAATATTCTGCCCCGGTTCTGGTCGTCAGCTCCGGTCTGAAAGCATAGGTCGCATCCAGACTAAACCGATGATAATCGTCACTGTCTTTGCCCTGAGAGACATAAGTAAACTCGTAACGTTCATAGCCATAGCCGATATGGCCGGATAATGCCCGGGATAAGCGGTGATTTACGTCCAGCGCAATCCCCCGTGAATAATCGTCTGTCAGATCAGACAAAGACTCGAGGGTCTCCCTGTCAATCTGATACAGCGAAAAGCTGTACCGCGTCCGGCGTAAGCCCAGTTCAGACAACCAGCGCGCTTCTTTTCTCAGATAGAGTTCATCAATACGTCCGCCTTCCACAAAGCGATCGCGCTCGTAGCTGTCCGGCCTTTCTTCATAGGTAAAAATGTTGGTCCAGCGCCGGGAGCGGTTCCGGATTTCCGCAGTGTACGCATCCCCTCGCAAGCGCTTGTCATACTCAAAATAAAACCGTGTTTTGTCATTCGGACTGAGATTCAATGCCCCCGCCCAGAAATCACTGTTCACATCATCTTCTGAAAAGTTATAGCTCACATCGAAGTATGAATAACGATCCCAGAAGTAACGGGTCCCGATTCCCCAGTTGAAGATTTCATTCTCGGAAGAGTCCGTCACACCATCATAGTTTTCGTAATTCAGACGTATAAAGGGCGCGAAACCACCGATTGTCTGTAATCCAAATATTTCACTGATCCGGGTGAACTGCGTCGATACACCGTCATCTTTGCCTTCCCGGTCATCATAATTCAGGCTGAACAGCCAAAAGACATCTTTCACTGACCGGCCATTGGCGTAGGTTACATTTCCCCCCCATCCGGTGTAATTTCCGATGTCATCTTCGTTCGTGATCACCCGGGTATAGATTCGGGAACGTAAGTCCATGGTGCTGAGAGGATTTGTTTGATAGCTCAGCCCCAGCTCAGCCTGATTACTCTGAATGGTATCGCCACTAATCACATCCGCATTCGCATCCGTAGCGATATCGGTGGCAATGTTCTCAATCGAAGCACTGGCGTCGATCTGAAACCCGCTCCGGCCTAATCCCTTAAAGGCGTTAAAGTCCAGATTCTGATAAAACTCATCATTTCCGTCGGCATTCGTGTAAAAGAGATAGTTCAGCGCATAATCCAGACCAACATATCCCCGGCTCCCTTGCACTGTGGCTTCTATACCAGCCTCCAGCGTGGTGATCAGACTGCTCTTTTTATCGGTATCTGTTCTGTTTACATTGTCCGTAAAGGTAAATTCAGTGCCCACATATGGCGTTAACTTCACATCCGCCGCCTGGCTGGGGTGCCCTATCAGAGAAAGACTTCCCAGCAGATAAACACTAGGATTGATCCTCTGTCGAGCCATAGTCATATCCATGTCTGTATTGACCAAATACACTGCGTACGGCTTTGTTCATCACAAATCCGATTGCCATATCCTTATTGAGTTGTGACACTGCGACGTCGACGTCATCAAGACGCGTCTTGTCCTGCTCCACGACAAACACGGCCTGTCCCAGCAATTTCGACAAAGTAATCGTTTCAACCACGCCCAGGACCGGCGGACAGTCAAAGATCACCATCCGATCCGGATACCGGTGCGCCAGCTCGTTCATCACGCGCTCCATTTTGTTACTGGCGAGCAGTTCATTGCTCAGGTGATGCGGCTGACCGGCCGGGATGATACGCAGATTCGGAATTGAGGTCGGATAGATAATCTCCGACAGATGATTCACTTTCCCCTGAAGGTAATCAATGAGTCCGACGCGATAATCAATCCCCAGCATGTCGCTGACCCCGGGCTTCAGGACATCAGTATCCACCAGTAAGACTGTTTTATCTTTTTCTGAAGCCATGCTGAGTGCCAGATTCACCGAGGTGAAGGTTTTACCCTCCTGATATCCGGCACTGGTCACCATAACCAGATTTGACCGCTGATGGTACTGCGCCCCGCTGCTGAAGGCATTGTGAAAGAGTTTTTGTTTAATCGCCCTGAATTCATTGGTGATTGTCGCGTTCGCCTGCTCATCCGTATGAGACACCATCCCCATCTGCATCAGACGATCCAAATTAATCTCGATCGTCGCAGGCGGAAGCCATACCGAAGGGAAACCATCGGCGACAATCGGCTGATCACCCGGATGCGGCACAGGATCCGTGTGCACCAAATCGGGGCTGCCGTCTCGTTCAGGATTTTGAGGCTCTTTCTGTTTGTTGTCCTGCGCAGTTTTCTGCTGCATTGCTTTTTGAATAATACTCATAACCACCCCATCTCCTGCATAATTCGCGCATGAATTGAGGCATCAAGGTTCAGCGCCATGAAACCCAAAAAACACACCACTAATGCGGTACTCATCCAGACAAACCGCCAATGCTCCCTGCGTACTGCAGCCATGATGCCAGATTGCCGGGTTGGAGAGACGCCACCAAGAACCGGTAAACCTGTCATCTGATACAGCTGTCTTGCAGAGGTTGTTGTCGGATAAAGCTGACTGACAAAGAAAGCCAGTCCGAGCCCTGCTCCGACCCCGAAGACCAAGACGATAGCCAGCAGCAGCGGACGAAACGGTCCGGATGGTTTGATCGGCGCACGCGGCGGATCAACGACCCGGAACGTAATATCATCAGAAGCTGCGCCCACTTTTTGGGAAATCAGGGCAGACTCCCGACGGGACAACAGCTCTTCATACTTGCTCTTGGTAATGTCATAACTCCGGGTCAGCCCTGTCAGCTGCGCTTCAACTTCAGGCATCTTCACTAATTTTTCCCGGAGGTCAGCCGCTTTTTCCAACTGGGCTTTTTCACGCACCTGTAAAGACGCGACCTCGTTTTCAAGCTGACTGATCAGAAGCTTCAGATTCTGAAACAGTTCGGTATTTCTGAACTCACTGTTTCTGTCTCCCCCAGAAACTGACAGCAATTCTTGTTTCTGCTGTTCCAGTTCACTGATTTGACGCTTGGTTTCTTTCACATCCGGATGCTTGTCGGTAAAGCGGAACAACAGCTCATCCAGACGGGTCCGGAGCGATTCCAGCCTGTCGTCATACGCCGTCGGTTGCTCTCTCTGATTTCTGGCAGCTGTGTCCATCTCCTCATTCAGCTTATTTTTGGCCGTCTCCAGCTGGGTCCGGCGTTCCTGCAACTGAAGATGCGTGCCTTCGATCTCACTGTTCAGCCCATCAAGCTGACGCTGGAACCCTTGTTCGGAACTCGGCAGATAACCGGCATGCTTGCGCTTAAAATCTGCCAACTTACTTTCCGCTTCAGCGAGCCGCTTTTCGTAATCAGAGAGCTGACGGTTGATGAACTCATTCGCTTTATCCGTATCCTGACGGTTTTTCCCCAAAGTATTCTCAACAAAAACATCCAGGGCAGACTGCACGACATTTTTCACAAACACCGGGTCTGTTCCGCTGTAACTGATGGTGAAAAGGTTTTCCCGGCCAGCAGACTTGATCACAATGTGGTCTTTCAGCTCTTTGAGGATATCCTCATACTCTTCATTATTTGTCGCTTTCAGATCAGCATCGGTATACCGGGCAATCGTCTCCAGGTTTTTGCGGCTGAGCAGTGTTTTGACCATCAGGCTCAGTTCCTGATTGGAGTCATTCGGAATAGCCAGACCTTTTAACAGCGGCTGAAGAATCGAGCGGGTATCGGCATACACTCTCGCCTCAACCGTGTACTGATTGGGCCACAGAGTCACAACGGCCCAACCCAGCGGACAGAGGATCCAACTGGCTATAATGATCCAGCGCCGCCGTACCCAAACCCCATGCAAGTATTCAATCAGGTTCTGGAATTGTTCCTGCATAAAACCTCCAATTAGAACCAGGCTTCAGGGATGATGATGATATCGCCGGGCAAAATGTCGACATTTCTGGTGATATCACCACTTCTCAGCAGATCACCTAACTGCAAGGCATAGGCTTTCTGCTGACCGCCAACGACACGGATCAGCCGTGCATCATTGCCATCGGCAAAATCTGTCAGACCACCGGCAGCCACCATCACATCCAGCAATGTCATATTTTCACGGTAATTGATTGCCATCGGTTGTTGTGCTTCGCCAATCACCCTGACCTGCTCGCTGTAAGGTCCGACAAAGCCATTCACGATGACGCTGACAATCGGATCCCGGACATACTCTGCCAGACGTGCTTCTAAACTGTTGGCCAGTTCAGTCGGCGTGCGGCCGGATGCCGGGACATCCTCCACCAGAGATGTCGTCAGCATGCCGTCCGGACGGACAACGTAAGTCCCAGAAATTTCAGGATTGCCCCAGACAAAGATATTCAGGGTATCGCCGGGACCAATCAGGTATTTGTATTGATTAATATTTTTTGTCAGAGAGGGTTGCGGGGTTGCCGTAGGTAAAGGTGGCAACGAGTTCGACGAACAACCAGCCAGAAGCACCATCAGTGTTGCAGCTGTCAAACTTGTAATCTTCGATAGGTGACCGCTTCTTGTCATAACAGCATCCATCCTGCATTTAAGTCCGTGTCTTACATGCCTTTTTCTAAGGCTTGATGGGTTCAGTGAAGTTGCAATGACTGCCGGCGAATGCCTCATTGAACTAATTTAACTATATATGATTTTTTTATTTTGCAGATTTTTTATGCTTGCCGATACTCATTACATAAGAGGCGATTAATTAATAAATTACACCTCGGATGTGGTGAATATGACAAAAGCAAAATTTCATGATTTAAATTTAAGTAACGCTGTACTCATTTTTTCAGACATATTAGTGCTTTCCGGCATATTCTGGTGTGTTCAGCTGATTGCAAACCACCCCGAGTCATCGGGGTCTTTGTATGTCTGGAATGTCATTAATGTTGTTCATCTCATTTATTTTACACTTCCCTTACAGCTGACTCTGTTATCAGTTGGCCTTTATAATGAAAAAATCAGAGAATCTTACAGTGGCATTGCCGCCAGAATATTAGTCGCCATAAGTTTGGCGTATATGCTCTCGACGAGTCTGTACCTGATCACACCCCTGTCCTTTCCTGAAGGGTTCAGCAGAGAATGGATGTACAGTACGGCACTCGTTGCGCTGGTCATCGTGCGCTATATCGCCATCCGTTCCCGTTATCAAATGCTGGGCAGACTAAAAGTCCTGATTTTAGGGGCCGGTGAGCGTGCCAGTCTGATCAATCGCTGTATGCGACGCCAGTCCGACCGCGTTCGGATTGATATTGTCGGCTATATCCCGATGTCGGGTGATAATCTGGAAACATCCGGTGTTTCTCCGATCATCCCGCTGAATGAACCGCTGGAAGATGTCGTCCGGCAACATCACATCAAAGAAATTGTTATTGCTGCCGATGAACGCCGGGGAAATCTCCCCATAGAAAGCCTGTCCCGGTGCAAAATGCAGGGGATTCAAATCATTGAGATCATCGATTTCATCGAGAGAGAGTCCGGACAGGTTGCCGTCGACCACATTCATCCGTCCTGGGTTATCTTCAACGCGCTGTCTGCACGCAATCGCACCCGGCAACAATTTTACTGGCTGTTTAACTGCTGTATCGCTTTATTGATTCTGCTGGCAACCTGGCCCTTGATAATCGCGGTCATCCTGATGATCAAATGGGAAGACGGCCTTAACGCGCCTGTTCTGTATTCGCAGGAACGTACCGGTCTGAAAGGCGAGCCGTTCTCCATCTATAAATTCAGAAGCATGCATCTGGATGCGGAAAAGGCAGGAGCACAAATGGCCAGCCGCGATGATCCCCGTATCACACGGGTAGGACAGTTCATCCGAAAATACAGACTCGATGAACTGCCACAACTTATCAATGTTCTGAAAGGCGATATGAACTTTGTTGGCCCCCGTCCTGAAAGGCCAGTATTTACCAATCAGTTCGAACAGTCTATTCCTTACTACAACCATCGCTTATATGTGAAACCCGGCCTGACCGGATGGGCCCAATTAAAATACCCTTATGGGGAAGGCATTGAAGATGCCATTGAAAAACTGAAGTTTGATCTTTATTACATTAAGCACAGAAGTCTGATGTTAGATATATTAATTTTGATCAGAACTTCTGAAATCGTTCTGTTTGGCAAGGGGCGTTAGTATGAGTTTTTTAAACGCGCCAAAATTTTCTTCAAAATTAAATGCCATGACGGTCGATGTTGAAGATTATTTCCATGTCTCCGCATTTTCGTCTGTTATTCGTCGCCAAGACTGGGGGACAACTTACCCCTTACGCGTTGATTACAGCACAAGAGAAGTCCTGGATATTTTTGCGCAGCATCATGTCAAAGCCACTTTTTTCGTCTTAGGCTGGGTCGCAGATGCCTGCCCTTCCCTGATCAGAGCCATTACAGAACAAGGCCATGAGCTTGCCTGCCATGGGTACGCGCACATCAAAGCCAATCAGCAAACCCGAGATGCCTTTTATCAGGATGTCAGCAGGAGCAAACATCTGCTCGAAGACATTTCTGGTAAAGAAGTCCATGGTTATCGTGCACCCAGTTTCTCGATCGATCCGAGTAACCTTTGGGCATTCGATATTCTTCAGTCACTGGGGTTTACCTTCAGCAGCAGCACTTACCCGGTCAGGCACGATCATTATGGCTGTCCGGACTGGCCGCGCTTTATCCACCAGCGGGCAGAAAGATTAATGGAAATACCGATCCCGACCTATCAGACCCTGGGAACGAATATTCCTATCGGTGGCGGCGGCTATTTTCGTTTTTATCCTTACGCATTCAGTAAACGGTTCATCCGCAGCTTCACCGAACGATACGACCAGCCCTTCTGTTTTTATTTTCATCCGTGGGAGATTGATGCCGGGCAACCCCGAATTTCGCAGGCGCCTTTGAAATCCCGTTTCCGGCATTACCTGAACCTTGAACATATGGCAGCACGGCTCCACAGTCTGCTGGAAGACTTCCGGTGGAGCACGATTAGCCAGGCCTATCAATTGAATGAGTATGACTATGAATCAGGACCTGACGATTCGCAAACTAACCCGGAAAGATTACACAGCCTGGGATCAGTACGTTAATACACATCAGCAAGGCAGTTTTTTTCATCTGTCCGGCTGGCTGGATGTCATCAATGACGTCTTTGGACATCAGCCCCACTACCTGATGGCTCAGCGGGAAGGTCAGGTGGTGGGCGTTTTGCCTATGTTTGAACAAAAAAGTGTTCTGTTTGGACATGCACTAGTTTCGACGCCTTTCTGTGTCTATGGCGGTGTGATTGCTGATCAGGACACGATCCGGCATCAGCTGGAAGCCGCTGCTCTGGAATTAGGCTGCAAGCTTCAGGTGGATTACATCGAACTGCGTGACCGTCAGGAACAAGATTGCCAGGCCCCCTGGATCAGGCACTGCCATCATGCCACGTTCAAAAACAAACTGGCGGATTCAGAAGATGACATTCTCTCCGGCATCAAACGCAAGCAACGCGCTGTCATTCGTCATGCCCAGAAAAATAACCTGAGCTGGGAAACGGAAGACAATCCTGACCTTTGTTTTGAACTCTATGCTGAGAGTGTGAGAAATCTGGGTACCCCGGTATTTCACCCCAGCCTGTTTCAGAAACTGAAACAGACTTTTGGCAAAAGCTGCGAAACTCTGGTGGTACGGGATACAAATGGGAAACCAGTCTCCGGCGTGCTCAGTTTTTACTATAAGAATCAGGTACTGCCTTATTACGGCGGCGGAACACAAGCAGCCCGGGACCTGAAAAGTAACGATTTTATGTACTACCAGTTAATGGTTCAGGCCAGGCAACGCGGCGCTGAACTGTTCGACTTTGGCCGCAGTAAAATTGATTCTGGCGCCTATCACTACAAAAAACACTGGGGTATGGAAGAGCAACCGCTGCATTACCGCATCGCACTGGTGAAGGCCAAAAGGCCGCCGAACCTCTCGCCCAATAACCCCAAATATCGCTATTTCATTCGAGCTTGGCAGAACCTGCCTTTAGGTCTGAGCAAACACATCGGGCCGATGTTATCCAAATACCTGGGCTGATCGGAGCAAGCACATGAAACCTTTCATCCTGTATCTGTGTCACCGAATCCCGTATCCGCCCAATAAAGGGGATAAAATTGCCAGCTATCATCTGCTGAAATACCTCAATCAGCACTATGAGGTCTGTCTGGGATGCTTTGTGGATGACCCTTACGATCTGCAATACCAGGATAAAGTCAAAGCGCTGTGCCACGAGGCTTTCTTTGTCCGCTTGCATCCCGCTGTTGCCCGCATCAAAGCCCTGACTGCCCTGCTGGGCCGTCATCCCATGACGCTGCCTTATTATCACCATCCGGCCATGTCAGCCTGGGTGAAATCCTGCCTGAAACGCAAGCAAATTGACAAAGCCATGGTGTTTTCCAGCAGTATGGCGCAATACCTGATGGATGCCCCATCTGCCTTGCATAAAGTGATGCACTTCGTCGACCTCGATTCTGAAAAATGGCGCCAGTACGCCGAGAAAAAAACCGGGCTGGCGAGTTATGTCTTTCAGCGGGAATACCGGACGCTGGCACGCTTTGAACAGCAAGTCTGCGACAAGTTTGATTTCAGTTGCTTTGTCACCGAAACAGAGAAAAATGCGTTCACGGCTCTGGTCCCACCGGCCTGTCACCCGAAGATCAAAACACTTGAAAATGGTATCGACAGCCAGTATTTCTCACCGGACGCAGATTTCTCTCGCCATACAATGCACCCGCTGTCCCATGACAACTACATTGTTTTTACCGGTGCGATGGACTACTGGGCCAATGTGGATGCCGTCAGCTGGTTTGCCCGTCAGGTCTGGCCAACCGTGCTTCAGCACCACCCGGACAGCAAATTCTATATTGTCGGTTCTTCCCCGACCTCACAGGTGAAAGCACTGTCCCGATTACCCGGTATTATCGTGACCGGGCGTGTCGAAGATGTGCGTCCCTACCTCTTTCACGCCAAAGCTGCCGTCGCCCCCATGCAGATTGCCCGGGGAATCCAAAACAAAATTTTAGAAGCCATGGCGATGGAAAAACCGGTCCTCACAACATCATTGGGTCTTGAAGGGCTGGAAGAGTATCCGTGCAATCATCCGCGTCACTATCCGGAACAAGCCCTGTATGTTGCCGATGACGCCAGAGCGATGGCTGACTGGATCTGCCAACGGTTAAAGGAGCCCGTCAAGGCTGCAACTGCATCCAGAAATTGGATCGAAAACCACTTCAGCTGGGACGCCAGGCTAGCGCCACTGCTCACCTATCTGGAAGCTCAGCATGGTTAACCGAATCTGGTTTCGCCTGGCATTACCACTGACAGCATGGCTTTGGCTGTACTGGCCTTCAATCAGCCATATGATGTCGGTCTGGATGAATTCGAAAACTTATGAGCATTGTTTTCTGATTTTACCCATCAGCCTGTGGCTGGTATGGCGGGAAAGAGAAACCATTCGTCGGACCCCGCTGACCGTCAGCTGGATCGCAGCCGTTTCGTTAATCATTCCCAGCATCCTGTGGCTGACAGGTCGCGCCGCAGGTTTCGGGCTTTTTGAGCATGTGGCAACAGTCCTCAGCCTCCAGCTACTGCTTTGGGCTTTATTGGGCACCGTCATTGCCCGCCGGCTCTGGTTTCCGTTACTCTTTCTGTTCTTCGCCATACCTTTCGGCGAAAGTCTGATTCCCCGCCTTCAGATCATCACCGCTGATCTTTCCGTGTGGCTGCTCAATCTCAGCCACATACCGGTTTACCGGGAAGGATTGTACATCACCATTCCCAACGGCCGGTTTTATGTGGCAGAGGCCTGTTCCGGGATACGTTTCCTGATGTCCAGCGTCGCACTGGGTACATTATTTGCGTATCTGCAGTTTACGAAAACCTACAAACGAATCCTGTTTGTGGCCTTCTCTTTCGTCTTCCCGATTCTCGCTAACGGTATTCGCGCCTACGGCATCGTCCTGATTGGCTACTTAAGTGACATGAAATACGCTGCAGGGGCCGATCACCTGATTTATGGCTGGGTTTTCTTCAGCCTGATCATCATGGTGATATTTTTCACGGCCAGTTTGTTTTCAGATGCCGAGCGTCCATCGACACTTCCCATGCCACGAAAAAACCAGATTTCACCCGTGAAAAAATGGGGGGTTATCAGCATCATTACCCTTCTCTTCAGCATCACAGCTATCTGGAATCAGCAACTGACTCAGCATCTGTCGCCCGAAGCGTCGGCAAACACAGACTTCAATCCCAATCAAAAGGTAACGCTGTCGGCATGGGGCATAGAATTTCCTCATGCCCAAATGTATCAACGTCAGGCAACTGCCGGGGGAAGAGCTGAAATTTTTACGGCGCGTTACAACATCTGGCAACAGGATGGCGAGCTGATCAGCAGCCTGAATCAACTCTTCAGCAAAAAAACCTGGTCAGTCAAAACCAGTCAGCCTGTCCACTTAGCCTCAGGCGTCAAAGCCAGAACCATGACGGTGACAAATGCCAGTGGCAGCACTATGCGTGTTCTATATTGGTATTGCGTCAACGATTTTTGCAGCAGCAACCCACTGACCATCAAACTGGTCAAAGCATCCTATCGATTAGCCGGACAGCAAGGATTTTCAAATGTCATCGCTATTGCCAGTTCAGAACTGAATGACACTGAAATCCGGCAAATTGCCGAACAGGACAAGGATGTGCCCGCGGCAGAAACCCAATAACAAAACAGAATTATCAGCAGCAATGGCGGTTTAAAGGGGAATTGTATGTGCGGTATCGCAGGGATTATGAATCTGCAGCGGGCGGATCAGATTGATTTAAGGCTGCTGCAGCACATTAACCGGCTCCAGCGCCATCGTGGTCCGGATGACGAGGGATATTACACCGATGAATGGGTAGGTCTGGCACACCGTCGTCTGTCCATTATTGATCTGTCAGGCGGGCACCAGCCGCTGTTTAATGAAGACCACACGGTCGCAGTTGTTTTCAATGGTGAAATTTATAACTTCAGTACATTAGCCAGTGAACTGAAAAATCTCGGACACCAGTTTCGCACCCTGAGCGACACGGAAGTGATTGTGCATGCGTGGGAACAATGGGGAACAGACTGCCTGAAGCGTTTTCGCGGGATGTTTGCTTTTGCCTTGTGGGATAAAAATACCCACACCCTGTTTCTTGCCCGGGATCGCCTGGGGAAAAAACCTTTGTTCTATACCGTCACCCGGAAAGGGCAGCTGATCTTTGCTTCAGAGATGAAAGTACTGGTCTCCCACCCGGATGTGGATTGCTCGCTGCGCAATGAAATGGCTGAAGAATACTTCATGTACGGCTACATTCCTGACCCTTTCACGGCTTATCGCAACATTTTCAAGCTCCCGGCCGGACATGCCCTGACCCTTCAGCCCGGCAGTCAGATCTCCCCCTTCCAGTATTGGGATTTGGCGGCGCCTGCATCAGCACTGAGCTGGCATGAAACACAGGAAGCGCTCATCGAGCAATTGCAAGAAGCCGTCAGGATCCGCATGATCGCCGATGTTCCTCTGGGGGCATTTCTGTCCGGCGGTGTTGATTCCAGTGCCGTGGTCGCCATGATGTCCGGGTTGCAGTCTGAGCCGGTCAACACCTGTGCGATCGGATTTGATCAGGCCAGATTTGATGAAACACGCTACGCCCGGATGATTGCCGATCAATACCAGACGACACATTTTGAGCAACAGGTTAGTGCAGATGATGTCAGCCTGATCGAAATTATCGGCCGACTTTATGATGAGCCATTTGCTGATGATTCCGCACTCCCGACATTTCTGGTATGTCAGTTAGCCCGGCAGCGGGTCACTGTCGCACTGTCCGGCGATGGCGGGGATGAAGTATTTGCCGGTTATCGCCGCTACCGGTTTCATCTGGCAGAACAGAAAGTCAGAGACATGCTCCCTTCCCCTATCCGACAACCCGTGTTTGGCTTTCTCGGTCACATGTACCCCAAAGCGGACTGGGCGCCACAGCGTTTCCGGGCAAAAACGACCTTTCAGTCTCTGGCGCTGGATACGGTGGATGCTTATGCGAATACCATGTCAAAGCTTCGGTATCAGGACAGACAGGCTTTATTCAGCCCGGCTTACCGGCACAGCCTGAATGGTTACACCGGCAACCACATCCTCCACCAGCATGCCCTCAATGCGCCAAGCGACGACCCGCTCAAACAGATCCAATATCTGGATTTTAAAACCTGGCTGCCGGGCGGTATTTTAACCAAAGTCGACCGCGCCAGTATGGCGAACTCGTTAGAAGTGCGGTCCCCTTTACTCGATCATCAGCTGCTCGAATGGGCATTCCGCATTCCTGGCCGGGACAATATCCGCAAGCAGGAAGGTAAGTACAGCTTCAAAAAAGCGCTGGAACCCTGGCTCTCTGAAGACATTCTCTATCGTCCGAAAATGGGGTTCAGCATGCCGCTATGCCACTGGTTCCGTCATCAGTTACGGCCCTTACTCCAGGAGCAGATCCTCTCGCCTGTGATGCTGGACAGCGGTTATTTTGCCCCTGAACAACTGAAAAAAATGATCGCAGAGCATACCAGCAACCGCCGGGACCATGGGGTGGCACTCTGGAGCCTATTGATGTTTGCCCAGTTTTTGGGGAGGCAAACGTCATGAGAATCCTGACCATCTCCACCCTGTATCCGAACGCTGTCAATCCCAGGCACGGCATCTTCGTTGAAACCCGGCTCCGGCAACTGAAAAAGCATTATCCGGACATCAGGCTGACCGTCATCGCACCTGTCCCCTGGTTTCCTTTCGCACATCCGATGTTTGGCCAATACAGCGAATTTGCGTCTGTCCCTTTGACTGAAATCCGTTACGGAATTCAGGTATATCATCCGAGGTATCTTGTTATCCCTAAAATAGGGATGAATCTGACACCTGTGACGCTCGGGTATACACTCAAAAGGCAGATTCGCAGCATGATGCGACAAGGATTTCAGTTTGATCTCATTGACGGCCATTACTATTTTCCGGACGGTGTCGCCATTACCGAGGCTGCGAGAGAATTCAACAAACCTTTCACGGTGACCGCGAGAGGAACAGACATCAATCTGCTCCCGACCTTCCCCAGTGCACGCAAACGCATTCAGGAGGTGATGACGGCAAGTCATCATAACCTGGCCGTCTGTGATGCGCTCCGGACCGCCATGATTGAACTGGGTGCTGAACCAGACAGAGTCAGCACCCTGC